>NZ_JAMYSP010000031.1:0-70932 GCF_040322015.1 Mesorhizobium sp. M0208
TAACTTCGCTCGTAAGGGCGACCTTAAGAGCGCAGCCTCGCTACCGTGCCGTCCTCTCGCAAGGCGGCCTTCGCCGGAGGGTATCGGCGAACGCCCGGTCATGCTCGTCGAACACCATTTCCTGAATCTGGCGCGGATAAGCCGTCGTCATTCTCGGCATTCGAGGAGTTTGTCCGTCAAAGCCCTCCTTGGGCTATCTGCATAAGACAAAAAATGCTTGCTCCACAACTAAGTCTGGTAATACTGATTATAACGTTCACTGTAAAATTCGGCACTGCCGAACTTTTGATACAGCTTGATTCTTTTGAGATCGACCTTGTTAAGCAGAACGCCAATACATTTATCCGCAAGGATCGGATTGTTGTTGAGGCTTTCGCGCACGAATGTACGAGCGGTCACGCCCCATTCAACAACCAGAATAAGGCCGTCGAGGTGCTGGACAAAGGACCTCACGTCCGCGACTGGAGCCAACGGGGGCAAATCAACGACGACGTAATTGAACGTAGAGCCCGCCTTGAGCAGAAAGTCGCCCATTTTCTCGATAGGCTGCACGCTCTTTGCGAGCTTTTGTTGGCTCTGGTTCACGCCGGGCAGGAACCGCAATGGCAATGACTGATGGGCCAGCAAATCTCTCGCGTTGAACTGTCCAGCCAACAAGTTGGCCAGGCCTCGTTCCCAGCCGTTGGCTAACATAGGGGACAAGCCCGGATTGTGGATGTCGGCATCGATCAACAGCGTCCTACAATGCTGCATAGCGAGAACCATCGCAAAATTAGCCGCGACCAGAGACTTCCCTTCTCCCGGGAGGCAGGAAACGATGCCGATCGCCTTGGTGCTCTTCCCTGGTAACTCGACATCAACAGCGACTTTCACCGTTCGCATCGCTTCAGCGAATTCCGAGCGCGGATGTTGCTCTACCCAGTTGAAAGCGCTGTTCCCCACCTCGATGAATGACGGCTCTTCGGTCGCACGATCACGCTTGTTTCGGCGAATTGGCTTTCCGTCCAGCAACGGGATCATTCCGAGCGTGTCAAGTCCGAGCTCATCGCGCACTTGACCCCTCGTGCGGAAAAAGCGCTCCCGGTACTCTCGAACTCCGCCCACACCGGCGCCAATCATGCCGCCGAGCACGACGCAGACCGCCAACGAAAGACGGCTGTTCGGAGAACTCGGGCTGCTGGGGTATGGTGCCTCCGAGATAACCCGCGCCTCCGTCAACGCCATCGAAAAGTTCTGCAGGCTCGCTTGGTACTGCTGCAGGACCTGTTCATATTGCGACTTGAGAGAGGACGCCTCAAGTTCGAGCTGGCTCAAGGTAACCAGCGTTTCCTTGGTCAGCGTATTGTCTGTTCGGAACCTGTGGACTGCGAGCTCGGCGTCGACCGATCGCTTCCGCACTGTCTCGAGCTCTTCCGCCAGTGCACTGCGAGCTCGGATAATCGACTCATCTTTGGCTCCGACTTGGTCAGAGATATAGATTTCCGCATACTTATTGGCTATTTTTTGCGCCATTTCAGCGCTAGGCGACCAAAATTGGACTTGCAGAATGTAAGAATTGCCTACACGCTCTACCGTTATATTCTCAGCCAGAATGTCAAATGCCTGCCACCGAGGATCGGGTCCTCGCGCCGCACTCGATTTCGCCGGCGCTCCGCTTTCGTCGGAACTGCCGATGAATGACCGCACCACCCGAGCGACCGATCCTGTGAGACTGTTGAGCAACGAATACGGCGCTGACAAGAAAGGGCGATTGGTAGCAAGACCGAGGCTGTCAACGACCTTTAGCCCGATGCGGTCGGAACGCAACAATTCGACCTGGCTCAGCATCATCGGGTCAAGCTGTGTGGAGCTTCCGCTCTCTGTTAACTTCGTCACGACGGAGGGCTGGTCCTTGTCGATCAGGATTCTGGACGTCGACTCGTACAAGGGCACCTCGACCCGAAGATACGCCAACCCCAGCACAAGGCCTACGAGAGCGCAAGTAAGGACGAACCTCAACTGCCGTCGCGCTGCCGCCACGAGTGTTTCGAGATCAATCGTTGCCGGCTGAGGATCGCCAAAAATGAAGGCAGAATCCGGGTGCTGATTTTCAACTTCGCGGAGCATAAGCCTTCAAACCCGTGGGATGAAACTGGCAGCGTATAGGTAGTGACAAATACTATACCACATTGTCTGACTGTCTCGAAATTCAGTATCGACGCCGGGGGGCCGCTCCTCGCCAAAGACGCAAAATCTTAACCTCGGATTGCAATAAATGAAACTCACGCGGCCCATGCTGTCTGCAATTCCGCTACACGTCTGCGATCCAATTAAAGGAAGAAATCGGGTCGTATTGCCAAATGGCAAAACATCTGAGCAAGAGATTCCGGGCCTAGGTTGAGCCTGTCCTGCGGAAACAGGGACGTCGATTGGAATGACTCGTCGATCACCGCCGCGCGATATCGATCACCGTAAGAGTTCTGGGCGCATTTGGCGCCTCGCGGAACACCTCTCAGGTGCCCGAATAAGACAGGTTGCAGTCACATTTTGTATCGTGATGTGGGGTGTCATCCTGCTGATCGTCCTAATCTAAACAGCCAGAGCCCTATAAAGGCGGAGAGTGGTCCACCTTATTCACTAAGTGGCTCGGCAGTTGCTCCCTTTCGGACTCATCGCGTGGGGTATTTGGCTTCGGAATCACGGATTCTTTGGAGACCGAGCGCCACACTAGCAGCATGACAGCAACAAAGTACCCAATCTGTATCAAGACCCCACAAATTAACGTTTGGACAAACGTACTCCAGAGCGAGGCGGTAAGCAAATATATACTGATGGCGAATGCCGACAGTACTATGATAAAGCCGCGCAAAAAAAGCAAAAAGGACATCGCCGTCCCACTCGCAGCCGCTCGCGCGACGCGCTCCTTGGCTATTCAGCCCTCAACGCGTTGACCATCATAACATATCGGAACGGGTTAGAGCGATCAAATATTAGGAGATGCGAATAAAAACCCAACCTTTGCCAAGACGCTTTCGGCGGATATGGCGGCCGCGCCCCATGCGACCAATGCCACTCAGGCCTTCCTTCTTGTGCTCGCGCAGATGGCCAGCGTTTCGACCAAATGGCCGAAGCCCTTGCTCGATGCCTGGTCGACCATGAGCAGGTAGCGCGCGACCGGTCGCTCGCTGGTCGGCGGTGTCGCTCCCGATCGGCCATGCGATGGCCACGTCAGCCATAACGCTTGCGGCTCCATGACTGCGCCAGGTTGACGATCAAGAGCATCAAGAATGACAGCACCATCATGATCGCTGCAATCGCGGTTGCCGCCGGATAGTTGTATTCCTCCAGCCGGATGATGATCAGCAGTGGCGCGATCTCGGATTTGTAGGGCAGATTGCCGGCGATGAAAATGACCGAGCCGTACTCGCCGACACCGCGTGCGAAGGCCAGTGCAAAGCCGGTGATGATGGCCGGCGCGAGGCCCGGAAACAGGATGCGGGTGATGATCTGAAAACGGCTGGCGCCAAGCGTGGCGGCGGCTTCCTCCACCTCCTTGTCGATCTCCTCCACGATCGGTTGGACAGTGCGCACTACGAAGGGCAAGCCGATGAAGACCAGCGCAATGACGATGCCGAGCGGTGTATAAGCGACCTTGATCCCGAGCGGCGCCAGCAATTTGCCGATCCAGCCGTTCGGTGCATAAAGCGTGGTCAGCGCGATGCCGGCCACCGCCGTCGGCAGTGCGAAGGGCAGGTCGACCATGGCATCGACGATGCGGCGGCCCGGAAAGCAGTAGCGCACCAGCACCCAGGCGACGATCGTGCCGAAGACGACGTTGACGGCGGCGGCAATGAAGGCGGTACCGAAGCTGATTTCAAGCGCGTTGATAGTACGGCGATCGGTGACGATCGCCCAGAAGTCGGTCCAGCCGAGCGCCGCCGAGCGCCAGATCAGCCCGGACAGGGGAATGAGGATGATGAGGGTGAGGTAGGCAAGCGAGAAGCCGAGCGTCAATCCGAAACCCGGAATGACGCTCGGCTGTCTGAACCGCCACCGCGCGGCGACGGCGCGAGCGATCGTCATGATACCCTGTTGCCCATTGGGTCAGCTTGCAGATCTGGTCGAAGATGCCTTCCTCCGCGAAGTGATAGCGCCGGACGTGTGGCACTTGGCTGAAAAGCGCGGTTCATCGGTCGATGTAGCCGTGATGCGCGAGATAGTTGATAACCTGTTCGGCCAGCTCCTCCGACGCGCTCACCCCTGCCGCCAGCACAATTTCCGGCAACTCTGGCTCTTCATAGGGGCTGTCGATGCCAGTGAAATTTTTAAGCCGACCTAGACGCGCTCTCTTGTACAGTCCCTTTGGATCCCGTTTCTCGGCGACGTGGAGAGGTGTATCCACGAAAATCTCGACATACTCTCCCGCAGCAAACAGCTCTCGGGCCATTTTGCGCTCGGCCCGGAACGGCGATATGAACGACGCCAAGACAATCAAGCCGGCGTCGACCATCAATTTCCCCACCTCACTGGCGCGCCGCAGGTTCTCGACACGGTCCGCATCCGTGAAACCAAGGTCACGGTTGAGGTCGTGGCGAACGTTGTCACCGTCGAGAAGATATGTGTGCCGCCCCATTGAGACGAGGCGCTTTTCTACCAGGTTAGCAATCGTTGACTTGCCCGCCCCCGAAAGACCGGTAAACCACAAGATGACCGGTTTCTGACCTTTCAGGCGCGATCGTATGGATTTGTTTATCTCCACTGCCTGCCAGTGAATATTGGATGCGCGACGCAGGGCGAAAACAATCATTCCAGCACCGACCGTCTGGTTTGACAGCCGATCAATCATGATGAAGCCGCCCATAACGCGGTTGGACGAATACGGCTCGAACGCGATCGGCTCCCGCGTCGACAGGTTAACTGCGCCGATCTCGTTTAGGTGGAGCGTCTTGGCCGCCAATTTTTGGAACGTATTCACGTCGACCTTGTGCTTTATCTCCATCACGCTTGCACCCACAGTGCGCGAGCCAATCTTGAGATAATAGGTCCGCCCTGGGATGAGCTCGTCGTCGCTCATCCAGATCACGTGGGCCGAAAACTGATCAGAAACCTCGGGGCGACTGGCAGCTGCACAGACGATGTCACCACGCGAAACATCAATTTCGTGTTCCAGAACCAAGGTAATCGCTTCGCCAGCCGCCGCCCATTCGTGCTGGCCGTCATAGGTGATGATCGACTTGACCCTGGACGTGCAGCCGGACTGTGCGACAACGACTGGATCCCCAACGTTGACCACGCCACGTGCGATTGTTCCCGAATAGCCACGGAAGTTCAAATTCGGTCTATTGACCCATTGCACCGGCAACCGGAATGGGCCGGCTGTTTCATCGCGGACCACATCGACGGTTTCGAGGTGCTCGATGAGCGTCGGCCCTTCATACCACGCCAACCTGGCGCTCCGCTCCGCCACGTTGTCGCCAAAGCGTGCCGACATCGGAATGGAGAGTAACGTTTTGAAGCCAAGGTCCGCGGCGAAGGTCTGATAGTCAGCGCCAATCCGATCAAAGGCCTTCTGGGAGTAATCCACCAGGTCGATCTTGTTGATTGCGGCAACGAGGTGCTTGATCCCAAGCAGCGACGCGATGAAAGTATGGCGGTGCGTCTGCTTGAGGACCCCCTTCCGCGCGTCGATGAGAATGACGGCAAGCTCGGCATTCGACGCGCCTGTCGCCATGTTGGGCGTGTATTGCTCATGGCCAGGCGTGTCAGCGACAATGAACTTGCGGCGATGGGTCGAAAAGAATCGATAGGCGACATCGATGGTGATGCCTTGTTCACGCTCCGCTTCCAGACCGTCCACCAGAAGCGCGAAATCGATGTCATCTCCAGTTGTTCCGTGCTTACGAGAATCGCGTCTCAGACCCGCGAGTTGATCCTCAAAAAGCAGTTTGGCATCGTAAAGCAGGCGTCCGATCAGTGTTGATTTTCCGTCATCGACACTTCCGCACGTCAGGAAGCGAAGCAGGTCCTTGCTTTCATGGCGCTCCAGGTACTGGCTGATCGCTGCGGGGTCTATCGGTATCGCGTTCATCAGAAGTATCCCTCCCGCCTCTTTTTTTCCATCGCCCCTGACTCGTCGTGATCGATTAGACGCCCAGAGCGCTCGGACGTTCGAGAAAACAGCATCTCGTAGACGATCTCCGCAACCGTCGACGCATCCGATTCAATTGCGGCGGTCAGCGGGTAGCAACCCAAAGTGCGAAAGCGCACCATTCTCATTTCCGGTATTTCGTTGGGCTCAAGCGGCAGCCGGTCATCATCAACCATTATCAGCACGTCCTGGCGCCACACGACCGGACGCTTGGCCGCGAAATAGAGCGGAACGACGGGAATGTTTTCCTTCAGGATGTACTGCCAAATGTCGAGCTCGGTCCAATTGGAAAGAGGGAACACACGGATGGACTCCCCATGACGAATCCGCCCGTTGAAAACATTCCAGAGTTCCGGGCGCTGGGTCTTCGGATCCCAGTTGTGATTTTCCGTTCGAAAGGAAAAGATGCGCTCCTTGGCTCGGCTTTTCTCCTCATCGCGTCGAGCCCCGCCAAACGCTGCGTCGAATTTATACTTGGTCAACGCCTGCTTGAGTGCGTCGGTTTTCATAACGTTTGTGTAAGTGGAAGAGCCGTAAGTGAACGGGTTGATCCCTTCCTTCAAGCCCTGCATGTTGGTATGGACGATCAGATCCATGCCCGCGCACTCGGCAGCATCATCACGGAACTGAATCATCTGCTTGAATTTCCAAGTCGTATCGACGTGAAGTAGCGGAAAGGGCGGGCGCGACGGAAAGTACGCCTTGAGCGCCAAATGCAACATTACCGACGAGTCTTTGCCGATCGAATAGAGCATTACCGGGTTTTGAAATTCCGCCGCAACCTCGCGGAAAATGTGGATTGACTCTGCCTCAAGTCGCTTAAGGTGGGTCAATCTTCCGCTGGAGACGAAGGGGGTTCCATTCGTGGCCACCATATCGTGCAGCATCTCACGCTTTCCCTCTTCACGATCCTCCATCGACAGAGCGAGGCGTGCTTTTCATCCGCGGTGTGCTCGTGGAGCAATCGGGGACTACACCGAGCCTCTGACCCCAATTTTTCCGACGTAGAATTCTGCGTCGCCGCAAGCGACAAGATTTGCAAAATCGACATCTGATCGTTGGCGCCCCCTTTTTGTAGGTCCCTCGAGATTAAGGACGATGCCACCAGCAACTCGAAGGACTGCGTCGCCAGCCGCCGTGTCCCACTCCATGGTTCTGCCTGGCCGGGGATAGGTGTCCGTCTCACCTGCCGCTACACGCCAGAGCTTCAGCGATGGCCCTGAGGGAACGGCGCAAACCATATGGTCCATTATGTCGATCCCGTCCAACTCTTCCGCCTGTGCGACTTTTGTACCGAGCTTTACCTGGGATAAATGAGTCATATCGGCGACACTCGCTGTGACCGCGGACACAGTGAACTCGATATTTTCATGACAGGTTGGAGCAGCTGATATGCTGCTCGATCCGCAACTGCTCGATCCACTAAATGCGTTGCGACCAGGGGCTGAATTGGTTGGTTATGTGTATGACTGTCAGCCGTTCGAACACACGAGAGCGCGAATGTTGAATAGATCGGTGCGCTGGCGAGCAGGCAGCTGCGCCGCGCTCGCATGCTTGTTTCTCTTGTTCGTCTACGCGAATCTGTCGAATGGCCCTGCCCTAGCACAGGAGTACAACGTCGACGAGTACCGTCTGCAGCCTGGCGACGTGATCGGCTTCGCGGTCATAGGCTATCCCGAGATGCAAAAGCGAGCTGTGATCGACCAGAGCGGTATAATTGTCTTGCCGGTCTTGGGCCCCCTAAAGGTTCGCCAGAAGACAATAGAGGATGTTCGCAAGGAGGTAATCGAGGTCCTAAAACCGAAGTCCCTTCCGCAACGATCCGCCGACGGCACTGAAAATTGGACCGGTTTCTATCCAGATCAGATTATAATTGATATTGAGGAATACCGACCGGTCTATATCGACGGGGATATTGCCTCTCCTGGGACTCAGGCCTTCCGACCAGGAATGACTGTGCGACAAGCTGTGGCTGCTGGCGGCGGCTATAAGCTCGGTCGCGGCGAGGTTGGAAACCCTGAATTGACAGCAGCGGACCTTGGCGGCCGCCTCTACGTTCTGCGCATCAAGTATCAGGAAAGCCAAATCAAGGCTGCTCGCATAGAGGCGCAGCTGAGCGGCGCCAGGGCGATTGAGGTTCCGGAGGCAGAACGTGACCCGAGCCTCGAACCCCGTCGCGACGAAGCTTTGCAGCAGGAACAGAAGCATCTTGAAGCTGTCTATGTGGATCAGGAGAAGGAGCGCGCTTCAATCAAGTTGGCCACGACCAAGGCGGCGGAACGGATGGGCTACCTGAAGGAGCAGCAGCAGGCGGATCAAGCGGGAGCGGCAGCGGATGTGGCGGAACTTGATCGCCGCAAGAAACTCTTCGAAAAAGGTCTGATTCAGATCACGATGGTCAACGATGCTCAACGCGCAGTGCTCTTGTCAGCGACCCGCGCTTTGCAAACCAACGCTGAGATCTCTCGACTTGAACGCGACCAAGGGGAATTGCAGCGCAGCCTTGAGAAGCTTACCGACCAGGGTCGAATTACCCTGTTGGCTGACTTGCAGACTGAAAGCGCGGCGATGATGGAAATGCGCGCTGAGATGGATTCATTGGCCAAACAAATCGCCTACGTGAGGCAGCTGCGCAGCGACCTTTTGGCCGAAGGGGGCCGCCGGGCTATGATGGGTGTAACCCGTTCCAATGACGGAAAGGCAGCGACGATCGAGGCGACCGAAGATACTCTGCTCGCTCCGGGTGACACCATCACAATTACGCTACAGGCCCCACCAGGAGCGGCGGTCGCGAACTAACTGATTAAATATTGCTACGGCGTTCATCGTCACACCTCCCCTGCCAAAAGGAGGACGAAGCCCGCAAGCTGCTGCCGGCGCCGGAGCACTTGAAGTGGACGACGGCCCGGGACTTGGTTCCGCCTTTTTACGCGGAGATAGAGCCCACCGCCGTCGCTATATCGGTTTCAGCTCCTTGGCGCGAATAGTAGTTTCGGCTAATATATGCGTGAACGACCGATCCCAGCAACTCTGTGCCGAGGTTGCGGCGGATAGCAGCAAACGAAGAATGCTGAAAAGCAAAGAGATTCAGTGGTTTTTTTTGCGGACGCCTGCACACACCAACGGAGAAGGGTTTGGATGACACTCCGTCCGTCAATCTCTCGTCAGGTCTTTGCGAACTTCAGGCTGCCTGATTGGCTGATTGATATCTCGTCCAAAAATCATTTCTGGCCAATCTGGGGGCGATCGCAATTCTCTTCCTTCGGGCGCGACTAGGGATGGCGGATTTGCCAGGCAATTCACAGCACTCTGCCCACACGCTCGTGGCGGTTATTATCCCTGCCTACAACGCAGAGCCATTCATCGAGCGTACCTTGGCGTCCGTGCTCGCCCAAACGCATAAAAACATGGAAATAATAGTCGTTGACGATGGTTCGACCGACGCAACAGCATCGATCGTTCGACGACTGGCTGATGGCGACGGGCGCATCAAATTGCTCCAACAGAAGAATGGTGGCGTCGCGTCGGCGCGGAATGCGGGGGTGCGGGCAAGCAAAGGCATCTTTATAGCGCCTGTAGACGCCGATGATCTCTGGCACCCGACCAAGCTCGAAAAGCAGCTGCGTGTTTTCGCTGCGGCTGGCAATGATCTAGGGCTTGTCTACACACTTTACCGGACGATTGACGCCGATGATATGGTGATCATCACGCCGAAGCAGACGCATCCAAATGGATGGGTGTTCATGCAGCATCTCGGAAAAAATTTCATCAGCAACGGCAGTTCGGTGATGTTTCGGCGCGATGTTCTCTTCGAAATGGGTGGCTACTCCTCGCGACTGCGCGAGAGCGGTGCAGAGGGTTGCGAGGACTTCTTCATCCAACAGAGCATTGCCTCCAAATACCGTTTCGGCGTCGTTGAGGAGCATCTTGTCGGATACCGCCGAACGCCAGGGAATATGTCGGCAGATTTCGTGCGAATGCTCATCTCGCGTCGGATAGTGCTCGAGAGCGTACTTGCCCGCTGCACAGAGGCGGTGAAGCCGGTCCTGCTGGATGCGATCTTCCGCACCGATGTCGAGATTGCCAAGCTTGGGCTGATGACGCGCCGATTTGCTGCTGTCGCCAGGAACTGCACCAAAATGCTCTGGCGATCACCTGTGCAGTTCGCGAAACTCGTTGCCGCATTTGCGGCCATTTTCCTGCGCGAGGTGAAGCGAGCACTTCCCCAACCGGAAAGCGAGGACCGCAGCTCAGGGGAAAACGGCTCGGAGATCGGAAGAAATTTTTGGAACTACTCTATTCATGAGTTTGCGGATTCCGCCGAGAAAGCCGACTACCGCGTGGTGCTCAGCAATCTTGCAGTAATGGACGAGAAGCTTGGGCCAAGCGGAGCCTATTTGACGCGGCTTCCCGAAGAAGGGACGCTTGCAATGCCCAACGAGGACACGAATTCGGACAGCCTATGTCCCCTTCGAGACATGAGATGAAGAAGCTGTTGCTGGCTGGAGGAGCAGGATTCATCGGGTCGCACCTGGTCGACCGGCTTCTCAAAAGAAACGATTTGGACATGCTGGTTGTGGTCGACAGCCTATGGACCGGCAGAGCAGAAAACGTTGGTCATATCCGAGATCAACGCCTAATGCTGGTCCGCTCCGAGGTGGAGCATTTCAAATCCGATTTCCAATTCGACGAGATCTTTCATCTTGCCTCGCCCGCGTCGCCGCCGGTCTATATGCGGGAGCCCGAGCGTACCGTCTCAGCAAATCTAATTGGCGCTATGCGGCTCTTGAAGCTGCTCAAAAAGGATGGGCGAATCTGCTTTGCGTCGTCCTCGGAGGTTTATGGAAATCCGTTGGTCAACCCGCTGCCCGAGACGTATCGGGGGTCAGTGGACTGTACGGGCCCGCGCTCTTCCTACGACGAAGGCAAGCGCTGCACCGAGGCGCTCCTCTTCGAAAGCAACCGTGTCCGCGGCGTCGATGTGCGGGTTGCCAGGCTCTTTAACGTCTACGGCCCGCGCACCCGAGCCGATGATGGGCGTGCTGTTTCCAACTTTATCGCCAATGCGTTGGCCGGCAAGCCGATCGTTGTCCATGGTGATGGTCTCCAAACCCGCAGCTGGGGTTATGTCGACGATATTGTCGATGGGCTCGAACGGCTGTTCTGGCTGGAGAACTTCAATCATGTGGGAGCAGTCAACGTAGGAAACGACCGGGAAATTTCGGTGCTTGAGATCGCGCAGTATGTTGCGGGCCTCGTTCCCGGAACGACCATTGTTCATGGTGAGCCGGCGCCGCAGGATCCGACCAACCGGCGTCCTGACCTGACCCTATGCCGAAGAATCCTGCCGGGGTGGTCGTGCAAAGTGCCCTATGAAGAGGGTCTCGTGCGCACATTGCGCTGGTTTGAGGCCAATGGTGGAATTGCGGAAATGAGGGCAACTCACGCGATCTAGAGCCAGCAATGATCGGCGTGATCTGAGATAGGCGGGCGGCATGCACTGCGGAGCGGAAGGTGAATGAGTCAACGGTTCGCGTGACCGTCCTTATTGTCACTTACAATCACGCACGCTACGTGGCGGCTGCAATCGACAGCGCTCTCATGCAAGAGGCCGATTTCGGTGTCGAGATATTGATCAGTGAAGACTTTTCGACCGACGGAACCCGGAAGATTGTCGAGCGATATGTTTCCAACCATCCTGAAAGGCTGTCGGCGATCTATTCCGGCAGTAATGTGAGATCGAACGAAGTCGTCGCGAGAGGACTCCGGATGGCGCGTGGGCGCTACGTCTCGATCCTCGATGGCGACGACCTGTGGACATCCACGACCAAGCTGAAAGATCAGGCGGCCCATCTCGACGCGCACCCGGAACTCTCCGCAATATTCTACAATGCAGTCGTGGCGGATGGCGATGAGTTCACATCGACGCGGTGGACGCGGGCGGACCAGAAACCCATCGTGACGCAAAGGGATATCTGGGAAGGCAATCCTTTCGCGACTTGCGCCGGCATGATGCGAACCGCGTGCGTTCGAAATGTGCCGTGGTGGTATGCTGATTTCTTTCCGATTACTGACTGGCCGCTGTATGTGCTTTGCGCAAGGACAGCAGATCTCGCTTTTGTCGACGAGGTAGCAGGTGTCTACCGTCTGCATCCGGGCGGACTCATATCGGCACTGCCAAACCGACCCAAGCTGGATGCGATCGAAGGATTCTACCGGCGCATGGCGCAGGTCATGGACACGCAGGGGGTAAATTCTGCCCGCGGCGGCTGCTCCCGCTACTTCTATGAATGGTCAATGCGGTATCTGGTAGAAGGCGATTTGCCATCGGCCAGATCGTGCTTCCTGCGGAGCCTTCGCAGCGGTGGTATCGGACGTGACGTGGCCAAACGCGACATTGTCAGGTTGGGGCTGCACCTGCTGAAGTCCTCGGTGCTCCAGAGATGACGGCGATCCGTGACTTCGAGTATCGCGATCCGATCTCGCCGTTGCCACGGGAGGCTGCTCGCCCGAAATGGTCAGTGATGATCCCCGCCTATAACTGCGCCTGCTTTCTTGCCGCAACGCTGGAAAGTGTGCTGGCGCAGGACCCCGGCCCGGCTCAAATGCAAATCGAGGTGGTTGACGACTGTTCCTCCGATGATCCGCAAAGAGTCTTGAATGAAATCGGTGGGAACCGCGTTGGCTTTTTCCACCAGCCGCAAAATCTAGGGCATATCGGCAACTTCCATACCTGCCTGGATCGTGCCCAGGGCGAACTCGTACATCTCCTGCACGGCGACGACGCCGTCCGCCCCGGCTTCTACGAATTGCTCGGACGAGGCTTCGATGCGGACCCGAGTACAGGCGCGGCATTCTGCCGGGCGATCTTCATGGATGCCCACGGACAGGAGCTGTCGATCCCGCCTGTAATGCAGTCAAGCCCCGGACGGCTCGAGAATGCGGCGGTTCGACTGGCGTTGGAACAGCACATCATGACGCCATCAATCGTGGTGCGCCGCGCGGTCTACGAAGAACTCGGCGCCTTCGACCGGCGGCTCAAATGCAGTGAAGACTGGGAGATGTGGGTCCGCATCGCTTCTCAATTTCCTGTCTGGTACGAACCGCAGGCCCTTGCACTTTATCGGATGCACCCCCAATCGAACACAGGGCGCCATATCCGAAGTGCCGAGGACATGGCCTACACGCGAATGGCGATCGATATTTTCAAGAGCTATCTTCCAACCGAGCTTGCGGGCGATGTCGCCGCGTCGGCCCGGCGGACCTATGCGCTAAGCGCTCTCGAGACTGCGCGGCGACTGTTCGGCGCCGGCGATTGGGCTGGATGCTTGGCGCAGATGAGCGAAGCGTTCCGCTTCGATCCCTCACTCAAGACAATTGGTCGTATGCTGCGGCTCGTTGCAAGACAGGGAGGCAGGATTGTCCATCCTAGTTGAAACCGAGCAGCGGCCTGCAGGACTCCGGGAAGATGAACCGGTCCGGCTCGTTTTGGCCGGATGTGGAGCCGTCACAAAGCTCTACTATGCGGAAGCGCTTTCACGCCTTCAAAGCAGAGGCCAAGTTGCAGTCGCGGGGATATTCGATCCAGATGCGAAGCAGGCCGCACTCGTTCAGGCGCGACTGCCCTCAGCCAAGGTTGCGGCCAGTTTCGACGGCCTTTTGGCTATGGACGCCGATATTGCGATCATTGCTTCGCCACCTGGATATCACGCTGATCAGTCGACACAAGCGTTGGAAGCCGGGATGCATGTTCTGTGCGAAAAGCCGATGGCCACGAGCAGCTCCGAGGCGGCTCGTATCCTTGCGGCAGCGGGAGCCAACAATCTTCATGTGGCAACAGGGCTCGTCAGAAGGCAGTTCCCTGCGACGCGGTCGATAAAGGCCATGCTGGAGGGCGGAATGATCGGACGGTTACGAAGCGTCAGTTGTTTCGAGGGCGGCTCCTTCCAGTGGCCGGTGGCTTCGATGAGCTATTTCAGCTTCGCGGAGTCCGGTGGTGGTGTGCTTCAGGATATCGGCACGCATTGCCTTGACCTCCTGACCTGGTGGTTTGGAGAGCCCGACGAAATCCACTACGCCGATGACGCAATGGGCGGCGTCGAGGCGAACTGCCTTGTCCGGCTGCGTTTTGACGGCTTCGACGCGACGGTCAGGTTGAGCCGGGATTGGGCTCGCCCGAATCTGTACCGCCTTGAGGGCGAACGTGGCTCGATTTCCTGGACAGTCAATGAGACCGAGACTGTCGAGGTCGCCTTGAATGGAAGTCGCACGACAGGCTGCGTTTCCTTCACCAATGCCGACGGCCGGTCGCGCGATTTTGTCGATGCATTTTGCGATCAGATTTCGGGCTTGGTGGATGCGGTCCGAAATGGGGCCCCCCTTTCCGTGCCGGCCAGTGTTGGGCGCAATGTGGTCGATCTGGTCGAAGGATGCTATGCTAGACGGAAACTGATGGACATGCCGTGGCTCGGTCCGGAAGAATTGCTCCATGTCGCTGCTTCCGCCGGGACCAGACAATGACCGGCACTGTTGCAGTGCTTGGCGCCAACGGTTTCATAGGTTGCCGCACCGTGGAGTTGCTGCAACTTTCCGGCTGGGCGAATGTGAGGCCGATCGTTCGCAGGCCGGATGCTTTCGCCAGTCTGTCTCGCTTTGCGATTGACGCAATGGTGGCGGATGCGCGTGATATTCAAGCTCTTACCGCTGCCTTTACGGGCTGTCAGTACGTCGTACATGCAGTTGCCGGTGACGCCCGCACGATCGTCGATGCTATCGAGCCCGTCTATCGTGCAGCCACCGCTGCCGGCGTGCTTCGTCTGATCTATCTCAGCAGCGCTTCCGTTCATGGCCAATCGCCCCCGCCCGGGACGGACGAAACGAGCGCGCTGCATGACGATCAGACGATCGAGTACAACAATGCGAAGATTCATGCCGAACGCCGTCTCGGGCAACTGTCACGCGACGGCGCGGTGCAGGTAGTGGTGCTGCGGCCCGGAATTGTCTTTGGCCCACGCTCCAGTTGGACCGGTGGTTTTGCCGACGAGCTCATTGACGGTTCCGCCTACCTGGTGGATGGCGGTCGTGGCATCTGCAACAGCGCCTATGTCGACAATGTCATTCACGCGATCAAGCTCGCCATCGAAGTGCCCGAGGCCTCTGGGCGAACCTATCTGATCGGAGACCGGGAAGAGATCAGTTGGGCAGATCTTTGCCGACCGATCGCCGAGGCACTGGGGTTCGACCTGGCCGCGATTTCGGCTTCAGCGCCATTGTCATTTGCTCCGAGATGGAAACAAGGACTGAAGGAAAGCCAAGGATATCGGCGGCTTGTCCGAAGCCTGCCAAGGCCTGTTCGCAGCGGACTGAAGGCGGGCTATGCCGAGTGGCGGAAGGCAGGACGCAATGCGACCGGTGCGACTACGGCCCCAACGGTCATGGTATCGGAGGAGCGTGCACTTTTGCACCAGTGCCAGACGAAACTTCCATGGCGCAAGGCCGAGCGTGAGCTCGGATACCAGCCGGCTGTCAGCTTCGAGGAAGCATGTCGGCGATCTGTCGGCTGGTTGACCTTTGCCGGCTACCCGACCTGCCGAAACGGAGCGGGTGACAGATGACCACCCGCCCCGCTGCATCCAGCGTTTCAGTTGTCATCACGACCTACAATCATGCGCGGTTCCTTGCCGAAGCGATCGACAGCGTCCGCAACCAGACCGTGAAGCCGGATGAGATCATCATTGTGGACGATGGGTCGTCGGACAATCCCGAAAGTGTTGTTCGTCGATATGACGACGTCCACTACATCCGCCAAAAAAACCAGGGTTTGGCCGCTGCCCGTAACACCGGGATGACGGCAGCGCGCGGCGAATTCATTGCCTTCCTGGATGCCGACGACAGGCTGCGCCCGGTAGCGCTGGCCACCAATCTTGCCTTGTTTCACGACAATCCCGATTGCGCGTTGGTCTACGGTGCTTTCCGCTACATCGACGAGGCCGGTGCAGTCAGGAATACTGTACCACTGAGGTCGGTGGGCGAGGACCCGTATGCATGCTTCCTGACCGACAACCTGATTGGAATGCATGCGACGGTGCTCTATCGCCGCAGGACATTGGAAGCCGCCGGCGGATTTGACCGGTCACTGCGGGCTTGCGAGGACTACGACGTCTACCTTCGCCTATCTCGGGCGAACAAGGTGGCCTGCATTCCGGAATACCTCGCAGATTACCGTCGGCACGCAACGAATATGTCGAACAGCAATCCGATGATGTTGCGCGCGGCGCTGAAGGTCCTTCGCCGGCAGCGGGACGTCGCGCAGACCAATCCGGATTGGGCGGCCGCCTACCGTCAGGGTGTCGAAAAATGGAAGTGCTATTATACGGACAAGCAACTGGGACAGCTTGGTACAGCGCTTCGGTTCCGCTCTTCACTCGCCGGTCAACTCAGCAGCACTATCGCCGTTTCGCTTGCAGCGCCGTTACAGACCGCTGTGATGCTCCGGCATCGTCTCAGGCGCCGGTCAAGTCGGCACCGCTCGAGCGCCCGGTTCGGTGACCTCGAGCGTACCGTACCCTTCAGCACGGAGTTCGGTTTTGATCGCGGCAAGCCATTGGACCGCCGCTATGTCGAGACTTTCCTCGCGTCCTGTTCGTTGAACATATCCGGAAGGGTCCTGGAGATCGGTGACAACGCCTATACGATGCGTTTCGGAGGCAGTCGGGTTACCGCAAGCGATGTTCTGAACCGTTATAACGGCCACCCGTTGACAACCTTCGTGGGTGATCTGGCGAATAACGACGATCTGCCGTCCGAGACCTTCGATTGTATCGTACTCACCCAGACCCTGCACCTTCTTTTCGATCTACCTGCTGCAGTCGCAACCCTGTGGCGGATCCTGAAGCCGGGAGGCGTTCTCCTGATTACAGTGCCTTGGGTCAGCCCGATTGACAGGGGAGAATGGGGCGAGAGCTGGTTCTGGTCGATAACTCCGGCTGCCCTAAGGCGACTTCTGTCGGACAGGTTCGGGGCGAAGAACGTCGAAGTCAGTCACTACGGAAACGCGTATTCTGCTACGGCCTTCCTCTACGGCCTGGCGGAACATGAGCTGAATTCGGCATTACTTGATGTGCACGACCCCTATTGTCCGGTAATAGTCGCGGCGCGGGCTTTCAGGCGATGAGCGGCGCCGTGACAGCGCGTCAAACTGTCAGCAAATTCCTGCGACGGGGGCGCCTGCTTGCCGGTTTCGGTCGACCTATCGTGCTGATGTATCACCGCATCGCAGAACCGCTCGTCGATCCTTGGGAACTCGCGGTTTCGCCGCAAAATTTCGCACGCCAGATCGAACTTCTTACGAAAGCGCGGGACATTGTTCCCCTGCAATGGCTGGCGCAACGGCTTGGGGAGAGACGGTCACCGAGAAATGCGGTGGCAATCACCTTTGACGACGGCTACGCGGATGTCCTCCAAAACGCCGTGCCGATCATGCGGCGTATGAACTGTCCTGCGACTGTCTTCGTCACCACCCATGCGATCACCGATCCCTCAGTGTTCTGGTGGGACATTCTGTCCCGCATCATTTTGGAGATGCCTGCTCTCCCGAACACTCTGGAGATCGAGATCGCTGGCCGAAACTATGACTGGCGCGTTTGGGAGGACGCAATGCCGGCGGACTCCAATAACGCGATCAACCGCACGACGCTCCATTTCAACTTGCACGCACTGCTGAAGCCGTTGAGTGCACACGAACGCGAGAAGGCCCTTGAGCGGCTGGCAAGATGGGCAGGAACCGACGCCAGTCCCCGAGGGCGCGATCGCGCCATGACGCATTCGGAGCTGCGGCAGCTCGCCGACACCGATGGCGTTTCGATCGGCGCCCACACCTGTACGCACCCATCCTTGCCGCTACTGAAACGGGACGAGCTTGAACGCGAGATTTCAGGCAGCCGCCAACAATGCGAGGAGATTACAGGACGGCGGGTGGTGGGATTCGCATACCCGTTTGGAGATTTCGATGGCAGCACCGCCAACGCCGTAAGGTCTGCCGGCATAGACTATGCAGTAACTACCCTGCCGCGTGAAGCTGGGCCTCGCGTCGACCCTTACCGATTGCCGCGCGTTACGGTCGCCGATTGGGGTGAAGCTGACTTTCGGCGCATGGTGCTGTGCCATGGCTGACAATTCAGGCGGACAGCCGCGTGTCACGGCAATTATAGTCGTGTTCAATGGTGAGAGTTATCTCCGGGAAGCTGTTGACAGCATTGTAGGTCAAAGCTTCACCGACTGGGAACTCCTCGTTGTCGACGATGGCTCGACTGACCAGTCGTCCGCCATCATACGCGGTTATGAGCAGCGGCTGCCGGGCAAGGTGCGACTATTGTCTCACCATGACAATGGCAATCACGGTATCAGCGCCTCGCGCAACCGTGGACTGACGGAAGCGCGCGGCGCCTACGTCGCATTTCTCGACGCAGACGATGCATGGCTGCCCGAAAAGCTTTCCGAACAGGTCTCTATTATGGAAAGCGATCCGGCGCTCGGCATGATCTATGGCCGGACTCTGATCTGGCATAGCTGGCAAGAGGCTGCTGACCGCGCGGACTTCTACTACCCGCTCGGCGTCGAACCAGACACCCGATACGAGCCTCCCGTGCTGTTTGAGCTGCTACTTCAGAACGAGGTCCAGACGCCGACAACATGCAATGCCCTGATGCGTTCAAGCTTATTCGCAACGCTTGGGGGGTTCGAGAACAGCTTTCGCCTGATGTTCGAGGACCAGACGTTCTTTGCCAAGGCGCTCGCATTCGCGCCCGCCTACGTGTCCGGCCGGACCTGGGCAAAATACCGCCAGCATTCTGAAAGTTGCTCTGTTGCCTGCTCTGAGGCAGGCACTGACGAGGCCGCGCGTATCACGTTTCTCACATGGCTAAATCGCACAATGGCGGATAAGGGCGCCTCTTTCCGCATTCGTTCAGCAATCTGGAAAGCGCTTGCGCGCGAGCGCCGCAAGGTGATCAAGCGAAGTATCAAAGGATGGCTTCGGCGATGACTTCCCTGCCGCGAGTGACGATCATAACCCCCTTCCTCAATGCGGAGGCAACTCTGGGCGAAGCGATCGCCAGCGTCCAAGCCCAGACAGTTGCGGACTGGGAGCTTTTGCTGGTCGACGATGGCTCGACGGATGACAGTGTCAGGATCGCCAATGATGCTGCAGCAACCGATCCTCGGATCAAGGTGCTGAACAGGCCTCCCGGATCCAAGCGTGGCGCGGCGGCAGCGAGAAACGCCGGAATAGAGGCCGGCAGCGGCGATTTGCTTGCCTTCCTGGATGCAGACGATCTGTACGAACCGCATATGCTCCGGACGGTTCTGGCGGCAGCCGATGCCAACCCGGAAGCCGCAATGATCTTCGGGCCGACGAGATGGTGGTATCCAGACGGTGAGCGCCCCGACTGGATCGAGCCGACGGACGGGCTTGCTGGCCGTTTGCATCAGCCCCCGCGGCTTCTAAGGCGACTTCTGCTGATCCAGAACGGTCACGTTCCGTGTACCTGTTCGGTGCTCTTGCGAAGGAGCGCGATCAGCACGGTCGGCGGCTTTGAGGAGCGCTTCGATCTCTATGAAGACCAAGCTCTGTGGGCGAAGCTATTCCTGCGTCTTCCCGTCTTTGTCACGCCTGTAACTCTGGCACGCTACCGGCAGTATTCCGGTTCGACGTCGGCGGCGGCGGCTGAGCGAGGGGTCTACGACGGCATGGGGAAACACCCTGCCCGCGCTGCATTCCTCGACTGGGTCGCGCAACATTTGCAGGAGAGTGGACTGCGAGGCTTCCACGTCCGATGGACGCTGCGGCTGGCGCGTGCGCCCTACGTCGCGCCGCCGACGATTGGAAGCAGGGCCGACCGGCTTATCCTGAAGATCATGATGTGGACAGCAAAGCAACAGCGCCGGATTCGGCGTAAACTCGTGCGTGCTTCAGTTTGAAAGCAAGCGTCAACGCCTAGTCACCCATCGGTGCGGAAAGCTGACACTGCCGAAGCCGGGTTGGGCGGTAACCGGTCGGTTGTCGAGCAAGCCGGGCATGACATCGAACACGGCGGCGGTCTCGACCTGGTCTTCGACCACTCTGTCGTCCGCCACTAGCGCCACATCAATCCTGTAGCGCCCTGGTCTCAGCATAAGGCTCTCTACATGCACCGTGTAGACTTCGCCCTGACGATCATGCTCGGAGTGCTCCATCGTGTCGAATGACGTCACAGGATCGCCGAGGTCGTCAATAATGGTAATAAGGCATTGTGCAAGTTCGCGCGGCCCATCGACCTGAAGCCGAAAAACCGCCGGCTGCCCCGACGCGACGGGACCCGTTTTGTTGAAAACCTCGATGCCGACGACACGCAGGCGGCCTCGCCCGGTGCGCGTCGTTCGTGTACTCAGATCGGTGCTCGCTCGCGCTTCCAGTGTCTGCAGATAATTCCGGACCAGGTCGCCCGTCGGGCCGTCGGCCAGGATCGTCCCGCCGTCGATAAAAATTGCGCGGTTGCAAAGCCGCTGCAGAACCGACATCTGGTGGCTAGCGATCAGCACTGTGCGGCCCGTTTCGGCGACGCTTTCGGCCTTGGCAATGCATTTCTTCTGGAATGCGGCATCGCCAACGGCCAATATCTCATCGATCACCAGAATATCGGGATCGACATGCGCGGCAATCGCGAAGGCCAAGCGTAAGTACATGCCGCTTGAGTAACGCTTAACAGGCGTGTCGAGAAACGGCTCGATGCCGGAGAAATCGACGATTTCATCGAGCTTGGATCTGATCTCGGCGCGGCGCATGCCGAGTATCGCTCCGTTGAGATAGATGTTCTCGCGGCCGGTCAGCTCCGCGTGGAACCCCGTGCCGACCTCCAGCAAAGCTCCCAGCCGTCCGCGTATCGTCGCGCGACCGGAAGTCGGCTCCACAATCTGCGCCAATATCTTGAGAATGGTGCTCTTTCCCGCGCCGTTGGGTCCGATCACGGCAAGGACTTCGCCCGCGCGCACCTGGAAGGAGACGTTCCTCAGGGCCCAGAATTGATCGTCTCCACCGTTGCGTCGACCCAAAGCGGACTTCCTGTGAAGGATTCGCCTTGCGCCGCTGGCCAGCGCGTCCCGCAAGGTAGGGAAGCTATTGTTCGCCACCCCCAGTCTGTAGGCCTTGGAGAGATTGGTGGCTTCAATCACTGTGTCGGTCATTGCTCAGATCAGGTCCGGAAACGCGCGTTCGGACTTTGAGAAAATAGCCAGTCCGGCAACGAGAAGGGCCAGCGAGGAGAGAGTCGATATCGAGATCATGACCCAATCGGCGGGCGTGCCCAGTACGCTCCAGCGCATGGCTTCGACTATCCCCACCATAGGGTTCAGGCTGTAGAGCGGCCGCCAAAAGTGCGGCACGAGATTGCCCGGATAGACAACCGGAGTCATGAACAGAACTATCTGAAGGCTGAACGGCACGAGATATCCCACATCGCGAAAGCGGACATTGATCGCAGATAGTGCCACTCCCAGCCCCGTCGCCGACGCAGCCATGACGAGCACGAACAGTGGCAGGAAGATCACCTGCGGTGCCGGCCAGATTCCGAATGCCAGCAGCGCCGCGAACAAAAGAGTGAGGCCGACGATTATATCGGTCAGGCACGTGGCCATAGCGGATATGGGAATGATCAGACGCGGAAAATAGACGCGCTTCACAAGTTCCTGGTTGCTGACAAGGCTGCCCGTCATGCTGCCAACCGCTCGCGAAAAAAAATTCCACGGCACGAGCCCACACAGGACAAACAGCGGGTATGGCGCTCCGTTTGATGAGATGCCCACGAGTCGGCCAAACAAGACGCTGAAGACCGACATGGCAACGAGCGGCTGCAGCATTGCCCAGAGCACACCCAGATAAGTCTGGCGGTATTTGACCTTGAAGTCGCGCCAGGCCAGGAAGAACACAACTTCCCGATATCGCCAAAGTTCGGAAAGGTCGATCAGCCGCCGCTTGCGGGACGGATCGATCACTGTCTCAACAGCTAAAGGTTGCGGGTCTGTCCGTACCGACACTATGATGGCGTCCGCCCTCCCTTGACGGCCCCATTGAGGCCTACATTTCCGCGCAGTGCAATCAGGACTTTCTCCGAAGTCTATTCTCGGGGAACGCTCGAATGCCTGGACTATTGTTCAGCCTCCGCCAGCCGGCTCTGCGAGAATAGCCACCGCGGTGATTCCGGATCAGAAACAGGAGCCCTAAGACCCCTGCGCCGAAACTGCCGAGGCAAAACGCCCAGCGCCACGCGTCGAGCCCAAATGGCTGGAGCGGCGCAAGCCAGCGGGAGATGAAGATGTAGCAGTGGGGGCCAAGGGCGGCGGTGGTGCTGACGAGAAGGATCAGCATGCCACGGCGTCTGGGGGGCAGGATTTCCGTCAGGTAGGAAATGACCAGAGGTGGAAGGCCCCAAGGGCGATGCCCGAATGCCACGCAGCACTGTAAAGGATTGGATGTCTCGGCTAAACGCGGCAAGGAGCGAGACCACAGTGAGGAACAGCAACACGCCAGAGAGCACCAACTTTCGCCCGTAACGATCGGCGACCCATCCCGTGGGGCCCCAATGAACATCGAGGACGGTAGCCAGGAGAGTTGCGCCGGATCAACCGGGATTGGGTGGCTCGGAGAATACTGCGGAAGGGGCGCTGTCGATGCGATTTCCGCGACATCGAAGCAGAAGGCGTCGGCACAAACGATAAGCACCAGGAGGTGTAATCTCGTCAAGTCAGGCCGAGGTTTGGTGCAGCCCGCCATGGTCGAACGCACACAAGATCGCTTTGTCATCTCACAACCGGCGCTGTGCCGCCGCCACCTCATAGCTCGTCTCGCCGCTTCAAGGCGTGCCATCGCCCGCTGCCGCAGATCTACCGAATAGGCTTCGCCATCAGTCAAGACCTCCACGGCCGGGACATCGAATTTGATTTGCTCAATCTTGGGAATCTGGATTCAGCCAAAACGCGAACCGCTCTAGCCTAGGAGTCTAGGCTACGTGCGCCTCCGATAGCAGATGACCTCTTCGATAGTGGGTCTCGCGATGTAGCGCTCTCCGCTAGCACCAATCAATCAAGATCAAGCAGTTGCGTGAGCAACCGCTACCACCAGCCACACTCTGGGTAGACGTCGACGCGCGTCGGAGAGTTTTCGTTAGTCGGCGGTGGCACGCGCCGGCGGGATTGTCTTGATGCGACGCGGGATCTATTTCGCGAGCCAGCCACCGTCAAAGCGTCAAAGGGCAGGATCGCTCCATCACGTACGACGCTGCGCCCGCGCTAGGTAGGACAAAGTCTATATATTTTAGTTACCGAGCAATCTTCAGCGCGGCCGATGGCTAGCCGGAAAGTATCTGTGCGCGCCAAGCATCTTCTTCATTCGGAGCTGCTGTCAGCCTCTTATGAGTGACTCGACGAAACCGGCCAGCACAATCAGGACAAGACCTCCCAGCAGCCCTGCTATTCCGGCTCCGATTAACATGGTCGGCGTCAGGCCGTGGGCGTGGTGGCGGATGAGGCGCCCAACCCCCGGAATGCGCGCGGAGGGCCACACAAAGAGCAAGCCGCCGATGCCGCCAACAAGCAGTCGGCTGTCCTGCCAAGACAAAAACTTGGCACCCAGCGACCCAGGCCATTCCGACCGCGGCGCCGCAGACAAATTCTACAAACAGCAAGTATGCTTGGGACCCCAGGCATGGCTAAGGGAGCTCCACCATAGAATCCTACGTCGCTGGGTCTGCGGACGCTCCGAGTGAGCGCATCGCGCAGAGCCTGTTCCCACAACGCGCCGAGTTGTTGCACGCAAGCATTTCGATATATCCGGAGATCGTAGTGCATGAAGGAGACGAGCCAAATGCCGTCGGCGACTTCGGTGATTCCGAGCCTCTGGCCGGCGAGCACGGTGGAGATGTTGATCTTCTTCTCTTCTTCCTGTGCATGCAGCCGCGCAGATGCCGCCGCAGGGCGGCGCTCCTCCTCACTGTGTCTCGCCGCCGCCACGTCATTGCCAGGCAGCCGAAGTCAAAGGCCCGTGGCCAATTCAGTGGTCCGCGTCCGATCCCACGGCTGATCTCGCAATGCGGTCGGCCTTTCCGCGAGCATAGCTAGGCATCTTGACGGCAATGATGGAGAGAATACCGATGATTGTGCCGGCGATCACATCTATCAAATGATGACCGCCTTCCGGCAGCGTGGCCACAATCATGGCGGCATTCACCAGGGCCAACACGACAAAAAGTGGCCGGATGGTCCGCGCGGCATAGACCACTGCCAATCCAAGTGCCGTGTGGAACGACGGGAACGTGACGAGCCCTGTGCCTTTAGTCATAATTAGATCAAACGGCTCGCCTGATCGCAGCGCCATAAGCACATGATGGTGCCACATTCCGGCATCAGTGGTGAAGTTCGAAAATAGCCCGCGCGCCGGCTTGAAATAGGCATAAGCGCCTTCAGCTGGTGCCAACGCCATCAGTGCGCCCGTGAAGACCGAGGCAACCGCTAGAAGAGCCACAAACTCCAGTGCTCGTTCTCGTTGGTTTCTCACCGCGTGGACTAACAAAACGAGCGGCATTTGAAACGCCAGCGCATGATAAGCAAAAACCAGGACGGATGCTGTAGTCGGCTGGTTGGTCGTGGCCAGAAACCACCGCCAGTCGAAACCGAGGCAGGAATCGATAGAAGCTAGAACCGGGTCTGCCAGCGGCCTTGAGGTGGCCGACGCCAGGTACATGAAGACGGTGGTTGAAATGGCGAGCGGTATGAATGCTACTGCGGAAACGACCAGGATTCTCAAGCAGCCACAAAGATGTTTGATTATGCTGGCGATTGGGCTTGTATCAGATCTCAATCTATGGAGGGCAATTGCCGATGCCATCCAAGATGCGCTGAGGACAAGGGCCACCTTGCCTATGTCAACCCAGTTCCTCGGTGAAAAATCGACTGTAGAAAATGGCAACCAAAAAATGTCAATCAGCCCGAAAATAGCTGTGACCAAGGCAATAGTTACTAAGTGATTTCGAGTTTCAACACCTCCGTCAGCCAATGAAGCATTCCTAACGCCGCCGTGTAAGATCACCAGGCATGCCCTTACATCTGTACACTGCAGGTCAGCATGGGGCACAGTCACTGCCATCGGCACAATGAGGATAAAGACGGAATGAGCATTGGCGTGGTCTGCCCATAGGCTTCGTATTCGGGGAACACCGCTCGCAAGACCCTCTCCTCGTTCACGAGCCGCCGATATTGGAAAGCCAGGGCAATCGCGCAGATTGCGACGGTCGCCCATGTCGCGTTGCCGAGAAGAATGCCGAGCAGGACGATCGCTTCGCAGACGTAGAGCGGGTGACGCACGATCTGGTAAGGCCCTGCCGTGACGAGCCGCCTGGCCTGCGCGGTGATGCTGAAGGATCTGCCAAGCCAGAACAGGCACAAGATGCAAAGAGCGAAACCAACTATGGTGGTCAGGTCCGCAACAAACTCGATCTGCGGAGCTGCCTGGATGCGAGGGACCGCGATCAAAGTTGCGGTGGCAAAGCATCCGATGAGCGCAGAGATTCGGGGTTCAATTCCGTGCGCTGTTCCCAGGGGCGGAAGACGCGCCACTGTCATCACAACGACGAGCACGAGAAAGCCGAGAGCGGCGACATCTGCGGTGAGATCGATAATCCACGCCACAGTCCATTCTGCGCCGGCAAGAGCTACCAAGAACGTTGCGGCCTTCAAAGTCGCGCAGAACGTGAAGTAGAGTGTCATCGTTGCACGCCCGACGAAATCACGTATCTCTGGCGGAGGGAGCTTCATTGATTCTGCCCTTCGGAATCACTGGATAGGCGAGTTGCTCGACGTAAGTTGATGGAATCGGATCATCCACGCCATAGCGCTCCGGGACAGCGTTACCGGGCAGGTACATCGTTCCGAAGAGCGCATCGATCAATGAAAGTTGACCTGCGAAGTTCTTGTCGTATGCCGCGCGCTCGTGAGCGTGATGCCAATGATGGAACTGGGGTGACGCGATCAACCACCGAAGCGGGCCGATATTCAGCCTGACGTTGGCGTGCAGCAAAAGCCCGTGGACGTGAAAAATTAGTGCAAACAGGGCGATCGCCGAGCTGCTGAAACCCAACAGATATACAGGCACGAGCGACGCGCTCTTTGTCAGAGCCTGATCAACAGGGTGAACCCTGTGCGCTGCCAACCAGTCCAGTTCTTCAATGCTGTGATGAATCGAATGGAAGCGCCACAAAAAGGGAACGGCATGGAAGGTGCGGTGGGCCAGGTAAAAGCCAACGTCCGCAATGACAATGATCTCTGACACCTGGAGCCAAACAGGTTGCGATGATACTGCGCTGCCGACATAGGCCGGCACCAGCCGCCCCACCGTACTCGTTGCTACCGTGATAACCGCAATCAGGCCAAGGCTTATCGGGATGCCATTAAACAGCGCATACACGAGATCATTGAAGAAGGCTTTCCTAAATATCTTCTGATGGGGGCGCAGAGCGAACAGGTATTCGATCGGAACGAAGATCAGAACCGCAATTAAGAGCGCTTTGATATTCAGAATGTCCATACGGCGTCCCGCCGGCAAGACGCAATCCAAGCACTTCGCCAATTTGAGCGCAAGCTAATGGTTCTCGGAGATTAGTTGAAAAGGTAATTTGCGCGCCAAACATGTCAGGCTGAGAGCCCGCCTAGTGGATGGAATCTAACGCTTGGTGCCCGCGTTTGACGGCGGCAATGATCTTGTCGGGGTCGGCGATCCGAGAGAAGGGTTTGGGTTGCTGGTTGTGCTCTACGAGGAAGCGGTTGATTGCCGCTTGGAGGTCGACAACGGATTGGAAGACGCCGCGCTTGAGGCGACGTTTCGACAAGTTGGCGAAGAAACCCTCGACCGCGTTGAGCCACGAGCACGACGTCGGCGTGAAGTGGAAGGTGAAGCGCTGATGGCGGTCGAGCCAAGCGCGCACCTTGGGGTGCTTGTGGGCGGCGTAGTTGTCGACGACGACGTGGACGGCCTTGCTGGCCGGCATTTGCGCCTCGATGGCGTTGAGGAAGCGGATGAACTCCTGATGGCGATGCCGCTGCATGTTCTTGCCGATAACGGTGCCGTCGAGCACGTTGAGGGCGGCAAACAGGGTGGTCGTGCCATGCCGCTTATAGTCGTGGGTCATGGTGCCGAGCCTTCCCTTCTTCATGGGCAGGCCGGGCTGGTGCGGTCGAGCGCCTGGATCTGGCTCTTCTCGTCGACCGACAGCACGATTGCGTGAGCCGGCGGATCGGCGGATCGACATAGAGGCCGACGACGTCGCGCAGCTTATTGACGAACTGGGGATAGTTGGAGAGCTTGAACTGGCGCCAGCGGTTGGGCTGCAGCCCGTGCGCCTTCCAGATGCGACGCACAGCTTGCGCTGATGCCAGCCGCTTGCGCCATCATGTCGGCGGTCCAGTGCGTCGTCTCGCTCGGCAGATTGACAAGCGTCAGCGCCACCACGCGCTCGGCCACCTCGGGTCCGAGCGCGTGGTCGGCGTCCTCGGCGATTACGGCGGCTGATGATCCTCGAACCAGAATGATGACTGGCGTCGCGAGATAGTTCCCACCGACGGCAAGGGAAAATGCGATGTCATGACGATACGTCCCTTGTCCGAGCAAGCCTCTAGGAATGCCCACCGCGTCCGACGTGCCTGGTCAGGGTCCGTGTCGTACCGAAAGCTCCAGTCGGGGTATATGCATTGCATCGGCCAATGCATGAGATCGCCGGAAAACACTGCCCCTACGCCTCGAGATCTCAGGCCGATGGCTACGTGCCCCGGGGTGTGGCCCGGCGTCGGCTCCAGCCACACTTCGCCATCGAGTTCATAATCCATATCGACAAGCACAGCCCGACCAGCCTCGACGATTGGCAGCACATTGTCCTCATAGGTCCGTTCGTCGGCATCGCCGGAGGCGGCCTGTGCGGCCTCGAACTCGCGCCGCGCCATGATGTAGCGGGCGTTCGGGAATGTCGGTATCCAACGCCCGTCCACCAATCGTGTGTTCCAGCCGCAATGGTCGATATGAAGATGGGTGCACAGCACATAGTCGATCTGCTCGGGAGCAACACCTGCATTCGCCAGGCGCGCCAAAAAGGTGCCGTCATTGCGGCGATGCCAATGCCGGAAGTATGCGCACGTCTTGTCGTTGCCGACGCAACTGTCGACCAGAATAGTGTGGTGGCCGGTACGAACCAGAAAACTCTGGATGGGAAGAATAAGCCGGCCGGTTGCCGGCGATATCAATCGGGGCGTGAGCCAATGAAGATGCGGTTCGAGTGCTTCGTCGGTGCAGTCGGGGAACCATTCCGATGGCGTCCGCAGAGGGTCGCACATCTCCAGAATTCTGGTTACCCAGATATTCCCGATTCTCCAATCGTCCATTGATGCGATCCTTCTTCGATCGAGGACGGATCGCTAGATATAACATTTGCGGCAAGATGGCGTCAGACCTTTCTTCCGATAGGAAGACGGAGGCGCTCGCGATGTGGGCGCGCTTACGATCGGGTACCAATCGTTAGATCTTAACCACTAGAACCGTGAGTTGCCATAGATCTGTAGCGCCAGCGTGCAGATAGCAGCGATCGAGATCGGCACGCCGAACGGGACGACGCCTTTGCGGTCCAGATGCTGAACGTAGACGCGGAAGGCCCCTTCGGGCAGCATCAAGGGATTCTTCACGACTAACGCGGTCGCAAGCGCGAAGACCAGCAACAGCACGGAAAACACCAGGAGCCCGCTGCCGCCGATCAGAAACGAAACCACCGCCATCAGTTTGACATCGCCAGCGCCGACCTTGCGCATGGCCCACAACAAGAAAAGCGCCACGAACAGCAGTAGGCCGGCAACCGCGCTCAGGCCCATGTCCCACCACGACCCGCTGAGGATCGACATAACCTGCAGCGAACCCAGCCCAAGACACAAAAGCAGCAGCACGTCACGGTTAGATATTTTTTGGGTCGTGAAGTCGAGCCATGCAATCCTTGCCAGCAAAGGAACCGCTAGCCCCTTCATCAGCAGCGCTCCGGCAAGCAACATGTAGCGCCTTACCGTTCGAGATTCTTCACGCTGGACGACAGGAGTCGCAAATTGTTGGCGACGGTCGGATCGTTGGGAGCCAGTTCGTATGCTTTGAGGAAATTACTGCGCGCGTCCTGCAGCTTGCCGCGCAGCAGATAGGAATAGCCGACATTGTTGTAATATTCGGGCGTTGGCCCAATGAGCCGGAAGGCCTGGCCATAGGCCCTGTCGGCGAGATCGAAGCGGTGGATGCGGTCGCTACAGGCGGCGAGGCCCAGCCATGCGGCACCGTCGTTGGCGGCGAGTTGCGTCGCCTTGTAGAACAGGGCGCCCGCATTGCCATAATTTTCCGAGCGGAACTGGTTCTTGGCTTCGGCAACGGCTTGGTCGGAGGCATAGTATTCGACGTCGCTGACCGTCTTCAGTCCGTCGAAGGCATCGCCGAAGGCAGTAAGCTCCACTTTCGCCGGCTCGTTAGTGCGGACGACCCCCGTTGGGTCCGTCGCATTCGACTGACAACCGGAAAGCACGACAACCAGCAAACTGGCAGCGGCAACGAGGCACATTGGCCTTTTCATTTTATCCCCCAGGGATCTTGCCGATCCCGTCCCCTGACCAAAGCACATCCCTGTCTAGAAGAAAATGCCCTTCATTCGAATGATCACCGGAAGCATCACGACCATCATCACAACAGGAAAGATGCATAGCCCCAGCGGTATCATCATCTTGACAGGCAAAGCATTGGCGCGTTCCTCGGCGAAGAGAATTCTTTGTCCCCGCATTTCGTCGCTGTAGACGCGCAAGGCGTCCGTCAAACTGGTACCGAGCTCTTCCGATTGACGGAACAGCACAGCCAGCGCGCGCGCCTCCTCCAGTCCAACGCGGTCGGATAATTCGCGCAGGGCCTCGCGCAACGGCTTGCCCGCGCGCAACTGAAGATTCATGATTGCGAGTTGGATGCCGAGCCATCTATGGGTGCCAGCCAGTTCGCTGCCGACACGCTCGACAGCCGCTTCGAGGCTCATGCCGGCATCGGCACAGGTGATCATCATGTCCATGAAATCCGGAAAGCCGCGACGATAAATCTGCTTCTGTCCCTTTTCGAATCGATCGAGAGCAATGCTCGGAATGACGATGCATCCCAGCCCAAGCAGGGCAGAGCCTGCAAAGGTGACAAGACCGGGAAGTCCGGGTGGCAATATCCGCGACAGGAGCGCAAACGTCACGGAAAAGCCAAGACAGACCGCACCAAGGCGCGACAGAGTATAGATCATTGGCGCGCTTGACTGATAGAAGCCGGCGCGAAAGAGCTTTGCGTCCAGCGCGCTGGGCTGGTCGCGTTCTTTTTCGATCGATCTAAAATATGCGTCGACGGGCCGCTGTGCTGAAATCTTGGCCAGTTCTTCCTGGCCCAAAAGCGAGCGGCGGTTAGGAATGCCCTCTGCCATGAGGCTTTGCGCAACCAGCTTCCTCGTCTGCAGCGCCGGCAAGAAGACGAGCGCGCCAACCAGGAAAAACGCTACGGCCGCCAGGAAGACGGCAATGGACACCAGAAGGCTTATATCCTGGGTCACCAACTCTAAAGCTCCGCTCCCTCAAAAATCGAAATTGACCATACGGTACATAATGAAGTCGCCGAGCAGCGCCCAGAATCCGAAAACCAGGAACACTGGCATGATCAAGGGGCTGTCCCACACATCACCGTAGTAGCTGGGGGCCAGGCCCGTGAGGATGGCGAGCATCAAGAGAGGAAACAGGGAAATGATCCACGCGGACATTCGCCCCTCGGCCGAGAGCGCCCTAATCTTCAACCTGAGTTTCTGCCTTTCGCGCAGCACCACTGAGAGATTCGACAGAATTTCGGTAAGATTGCCGCCAGTCTTGGCCTGAATCGACAGCGACACTGACAGCAAATGCAGACCTTCGAAACCGACGCGTTGCGAGAGTTTTCGCACCGCGTTTTCAAGGCTAAGGCCAAAGGTGATCTCGTCGGAAACAATGCCGAATTCGGTGCCCAGCGGATCAGGCATCTCTCGTGCGACAAGGCTTACAGCCACGGAAGTCGGATGACCGGCACGCAGCGAACGCACGATCATCTCAAGGGCATCCGGCAATTGCTTCGCGAATTTCTGGATTCGCCTGGCGCGCGCGCGACGGAGGACCAGAAACGGCAGGACGAATCCGATGAGCAGAAAGATGATCAACGAAACCACGGCGGAGAAGTGCAGCAGGAACGCAAATACCAGGGCCAGAGCCAGTCCACCGAGAGTAAATGTCGCGAGGAACGACAGCGGATTCCCGGTAACGCCGGATTGGGTGTACAGCCTGTTCAGGCCAACAGCATTGAAAAGAAAATCGCCCGAGCTGGTAAGCCCACGTTCTCGCAGCAATCCCTGCAAGGTCTGTTCGGCCGGAGCGTCATCGGCGAGCCGCTTCAGCCGACGGTTGATCGTGCTGACGGTTGAGCGCCGCTTGGAGTAAGTTACATACAGAGCCTCGGCCGCGAGGATGAGGGACGCAGCCGCCAGTACATAGATAAAGTAGAGCAACGTCTGGCCGGTCGGCATTAGAGCGGGACCTGTGGGTTGAACGCGTCCTTGGCGAACTGATGGCCAAGCGTCGCCGCTTCCTGGGCAAAGCGCGGACGAATGCCGGTCGCACGAAATTCCCCAACGATCTGGCCCTCGGCAGTCACATCGCGGCGGACGAAATGGTAAAGTTCCTGAACCTGTACGACATTGCCTTCCATACCGGTGAGTTCTGATATGGAAACAACCCGCCTTCCACCATCGGAAAGCCGTTGCGTCTGCACAATGACGTCGATGGCCGAGGCAATCTGAGCCCGTATTGAATCGTGGCTCATCGGCATGCCAGCCATACCGACCATCTGTTCCAATCGCGATATCGCATCTCGGGGCGTGTTGGCATGAATGGTGGTCATTGAACCTTCATGGCCGGTGTTCATAGCCTGCAGCATGTCGAAGGCTTCCTCGCCGCGCACCTCGCCGACGATGATGCGGTCCGGCCGCATGCGAAGCGCGTTTTTCAGCAATTCGCGCTGGCGAACTTCGCCCTTTCCCTCAACATTGGGCGGACGCGTCTCGAGACGGCCCACATGCGGCTGCTGCAGCTGCAGTTCCGCTGCGTCCTCGATGGTGATCAGGCGCTCCCTGGCTGGGATGTAGCTCGACAAGGCGTTGAGCAGGGTCGTCTTGCCGCTGCCTGTGCCGCCGGAAACGAGGATCGACTTGCGGGCCTGCACGGCAATGCGCAACAGGTCGATCATCGGCTGGCGGATCGAATTAAACGCCATCAGGCGTTCGAGCGAATAGGGATTCTTGGAGAACTTGCGAATCGAGACCAGCGGGCCATCCACCGAGATCGGCCGCACCGCTATGTTGACTCGCGACCCATCTTCCAGCCGCGCATCGACCATTGGCGCCGATTCATCGACGCGCCGGCCGATAGCCGAGACGATCTTGTTGATGACACGTAGGAGATGGGCTTCGTCGCGAAAGCGGATCGCCGTCTCCTCTATGACGCCACGCCGCTCTATGAAGACTCGCTTGTGGGTGTTGATCAGAATATCGGAAATCGAATCATCCTTGAGCAACGGCTCGATCGGACCCAGCCCTAGCATCTCGTCGGCGGTGTCGCTGGTCAATTGGTCAAGTTCGCGGGCGTTAAGCGGCACGTTGCGAGCACGAACGAATTCCCGCACGATGGGGCGGATCTCGTTCAGGATTTCCTCCTTGGACGCACTCTCAAGGGCCGTCAGGTTGAAGCGATCAATCAAGTGGCGGTGGAGCTCGACCTTGAGCGTAAGGAAATCCTCCCCCGGTGATTCGAATTCCGCAGAACGGGAGAGTGCGGGGACTGCCGGCACGATCGGATCGAGCTTCGGCTCGACCCGCGGCTCGCTTGACCCTTTGGTGAACCGGCCCAGCATTTTGCGCTACCCCCTTGGACTCGCCTTCGGGGGTAGTAAACGTTAACCCCGAAGACGGCAGGCACCGAGCACGTTCCCGAACTCAATACTTCTTGCATATTTAACATCCAGGTTGAAAAAACATCTCATCTAATCGAACGAGGCGTCCGGCCGCAAATATACAAGGGGCTGCCAAAACACCGCCTCGCGTCTTTTTGGCCACGATGGCCCCTTTCGGGCTCCGGCAAGCCCTTGGATATAATGGAATATGCCTATCCGCTAATATCGCCTCGCTTCTGCCATAGAAGCGGCGAAATTGTGAACGGATGGTTAAAAGACAGGCGAAAAGCAGGCAGATTCAATGTCTTGCTGCAGACAGAACCTCGAAACGTTAATACCATTTCAGGCACAGCACAGGTATAAAGAAGTTAAAGAACCGTTAACTTGTTTGACTCTGCTTTTTATCGGCCCCTAGGATTAAGTCGACGGAGGATGCTCAGGTATGCGATTTCATCCTTGGCTCGTCTCGTCAGGGTTTGAACCTCCAAAGGGAGAAATTTGGCATGAAAAAGCTCATGACGATGACCCGGCAGTTTCGCGACGACGAACACGGCGCTGCCATGGTCGAATATACCATCCTGCTCGGCATCATCACTGTCGCAGTGATCGCCACCATCATTCTTGTCGGTGGCTGGGTTGCCGGCCAATGGACGGGGCTTTACGCGCTGTTGCCGTGATCGCTTTAGTCCTACCAACGACGCCGGGGGCTCTCCCGGCGTCGATCCAGGCGATGGGTGAACGGAGTCTGGCGGGGAAAGAAAGTGCGTGCAAATACTGTCATCATGATCGTTCTCGCCGGCGTATTCGGCGTGCTCGCGGTGGTTCTTGCCAATATCTGGCTGACCAGTCAACGCAGTGCTATGGCGAAGACTGACGTGCCGCGCGACACCATCGTGGTCGCGGCCGTATCCTTGAAATTCGGCGACACGCTGTCGGCCGACAAGCTGCGTGAAATCGTATGGCCGGCGGGCGCGGTTCCGGCCGGTGCTTTCAAGACGACAAAGGATTTACTGGCTGGTGAAGGCACAAAGCAGGCGCTGCAGGCGATCGGCGCCAATGAACCCGTTCTTGCCACCAAGATTACCGGTCCCGGCCAGCGCGCCACTCTTTCGGCGGTGCTCGGCGAAGGCATGAAAGCTGTTTCCATCAGAGTCAACGACGTCCTCGGGGTCGCAGGATTCGTTTTCCCAGGTGATCGGGTCGATGTGCTCCTGACGCGCACCGTGCGCAACCCTGGAGATGCAGACCAGAGTTTCGTCGACGTGCTGTTGCAGAGCATGAAGGTGCTCGCCGTCGACCAGGTCGCCGATGAAAGCACCGACAGCCCGACGGTGGTGAAATCGGTGACTGTCGAGGCTAGCACCAAGGACGCCCAGAAGCTGACGCTGGCCGCCGGCGCCGGCCAGTTGTCGCTCGCGCTTCGCCAGGCAGCCGCCGGCAAGGACGAGATCACCCAACGCATCACGCTTTCCGACCTGACCGGCGAAACGCCGGCCGATGTCGCAGCCAGGCAGGCCGAACTCGCCAGGCAGGCGACGGCCGATGCTGCTGCGGCAGCCGAGCGCAAGCGCGCGGACGACAAGATCAATGGCCTGACTCGGGCCGTCGAACAGGTCGGAAACCGGCTCGACGACTTGAGCAAAGCAAAGCCTGCTCCGGCCGTGACCTCGGCACCCGAAGCGCAAGAGGTCGTTAAGGAAGTGATCAAATATGTGCAGCCGGAGCCGTCAGCCCGTGCGACTATCGGCGTTTTTCGGGGCGTGAAGCTCGAAAAATATGACGTACCGCGACAAAGATAACTCTGGTATGTTGAGATAAAGAGCGTCCGAAGAGCCGCCAAAGGGGGGAATGTAGATGCGAACGGTCCGGGAAACACTGGCAGCCGCCGCGCTGGCCTGTTCGGTGATATTACTGCCGATCGGCCTTGAGGCTACGGCAGCCGATCGCCGTATCGACGTGTCGAACCCCAAGGTCCATCGTGTCTTCCTGCCCATGTCGCAATCGCTGACGATTGAGGTGAATGCCACTCTTGGCGATATCGTCGTCGCCGACGAGAAGATCGCAGATGCCCAGCCGATGACGGACAAGACGCTCTACGTCATTGCCAAGGGCGCCGGTACCACAACCGTCAATCTCTTTTCCGAAGACAAGCGCTCGCTTGGCGTAATCCAGATCGAGGTCGGCGTCGACGTCAACGATATGGCGCAGGCAATTCGGCAGGTAGCGCCCAGATCGCGGATCGATATCGGCTCGGTCAATGGCAAGGTCCGGCTCGGCGGGCATGTGAAAGACGGCGCGACGCTGGCGTCGATCCTGGAAGTGGCCCAGCAATACGGTCCCGACGCGATTATCAATGCCGTTACCGTTGATGACAGCCAGCAAGTGAATCTGGAAGTGCGCGTGCTCGAGGCCAAGCGCAATGCCGGTCGCGACCTTGGTGTGTCGATCAGGAGCACGAACAACAGCGGAACGACCCGAACTGGAACGGGCATTGCCGCCGTCGATGAAGATAACGTGGTGCTCGGACCGGGCGGTCTGCTCACTGGCCTGCTCTCGAACACCAATCCGTTCGCGGCGCTGATCACTCGCGTCATCGACAGCAACATCAAGGTCGATCTGATCATCGAGGCGCTTGAGGCAAAGGGTGTCGTGCGCATGTTGGCCGAGCCCAATCTCACCACGCTTTCCGGCGAGCCGGCCAGCTTCAACGCCGGCGGTGAAGTGCCCATCCGCAGCCTCGACAGCGACGGCCAGATCAACATTGTGTACAAGCAGTTCGGCGTGAATCTGCAGTTCACGCCGATCGTGCTCAACGACGACAAGATCCATATCAAGCTAGCGCCGGAGGTAAGCGACCTGAACGGCTTCACGCCGGCTGGCGACCCGATCTTCACCACCCGCAAGCTGGCGACCGTCGTCGAGTTGCGCGACGGCCAGAGTTTCGCCGTCGGCGGGCTCTTGTCCAGCAAGAATACCAAGATCCAGAGGCAGGTGCCATGGCTCGGCCAAGTGCCGATTGTCGGCGCGCTGTTCCACAATTCAAGCAATCAGAAGGAAGAGACCGAACTGGTCGTCATCGTCACCCCGCATATTGTTCGCCCAGTGAAGCCCGGCGAGCAACTGGCGACGCCATTCGACAAGACACGGCCGGCCAACGACCCGGAATTTTTCGTGCTTGGCCAACTGGAAGTAACCAAGGACATGGTGCGCAAATATGAACTAGGCGAAGGCGTCGTCGGCCCCTATGGCCACATGCTCGACGTGAAATCCAAGGACAAGATGATCTATGTCAAGAAATAGGGTGTTGATCATGCTTTTGTGTGCCAGCGGGTTGGCGGGCTGCGCCGACTATCTAAACCGCTACGACACGGTGACACTGGCCGCAGGCGACACCCAGAAATACAATTCGCTTCTGCAGACGGTCGATCCGCTCAATCCGGCGTCGAAAAAGACCGCCATTGAAGGGGATGGCGCGCGCGCTGCTGCTCTTGCCCAGAGTTACAAGTTTCCACCGCCACCACCGCCGCCGCCGGCCATCACGGTCAATGTCGGGACGCCGAAAGACACGGCGGATTGAACAGAAGGATCAGCGCGTCAGGTAAACAAGGAATCCTGGCGTCAAGGAGCAAAAGAGCAAGGCCATGCTGCGTATTATTCGCGCGTTCTGGCACGATCAGAGGGGAATAGCGCTGATACTGGTCAGCGTCATGCTGCCGGCGATCATCGGATTTTCTCTGCTGGTGATCGACATGAGCCGGCTCAACAATCTGCATAACGATCTGCAGAAGGGTGCTGATGCGTTTGCCCTGGCAGGCGCGGCTGAGCTGGACGGGACGTCGGGCTCTATCAGCCGTGCTGATAGGGCGATCGCTACGCTGGTACGCAATCGATACACCTTCTCGACCGCCGGCCCTCCTCAAACGCTCGCTTCCGCCGGAGTAACACGCCGATATCTTCGCTCATTGCCGGCCACCGACAATCTCCCGATTCTGCCGGCCAATGTGATCACCGACGAGCTGAATGACGCCAAACTTGCCCGTTTTGTTGAAGTCACTGTAGCCCCGGTCGGGTTTGCTGCAATCTTCCCGGCTTCCTTCTTGTCATCCAGCGCCAGCAACAATTTCAATGTTGGCGCAGTCGCTGTGGCGGGCTTCACTTCCGGCGTGTGCGATTTCACGCCGGTTTTTATGTGCAACCCTTACGAGACGGTGAACGGGACGAATGCAGCGGGCGGATTCACACTTGAGCAGGCCGTCTCCAACCCGGCTGTACATCGTCGACTGATCGAACTGAGGAAGGTCGGAAATGGGGCTGCCGCTGGCCCTGGTAACTTCGGCTTCCTCGAACCTCCGGCCGGTGTGGGGAACGGTGCTCAAGCCCTCGCTCAGACGATTGCAACATCAAGGCCGATTGGTTGCTACAGTTCCGCCAACGTTAGCACGAAAACTGGCCAGAACGCCGGCCCAGTGCAAGACGCCTTCAATGTTCGTTTCGGCATTGCAGCCAGCGGCAACCATTTCAATAGTGCTGAATACGGTCCAGCCGCGAACGTCCGTAAAGGGGCAATCAAGACCCGAGGAAGCGCAAACCAATGTCCTTCCATGAACCAACTTTCATTCACCCAAGCTGGAACAATGGGCCTTCCACGCGACGCGACCACTCCATACCTCGGCGGCCGAATGGGCGATGGAAATTGGAATTTCTCTGGTTACTGGAGCACCAACTTTGGTTCCGCTGCCTACCCATCTTCATGGAATACGACCAAGCCGACGCGCTATCAGGTCTACCGTTACGAGATATCAGCCGGGTTGGTAGGCATGGCGTCGACTGGTGGAGAGATCGGAACCCCGTCGGCAACTTGCCAACCTCCTGTCACGACGGTTGACCGTCGGTTGATTTACGGTGCGATCCTGAACTGCAATGCACTCCACGCTGCCGGCAGCGATCTGTCCGGCCACAGCACGGATCTGCCGGTGGAAGCTTTTGCAAGCTTTTTACTCACTGAACCGGTTGCGTCGCCATCGGAAGACGCATCCGTGATGGTTGAATTGGTTGACGTTACTGGGGGTGGCGGCCAGGGCACGCTAGACAATTTCCTCCGCGACGAAGCTCAGCTTTACCGGTGATGGCGATGATTGGAATGCTATTGCGCCATCTGGATAGATTTCGATGCGATCAACGCGGTGCAGTGCTCATCGAAATGACGCTGATCACGCCGCTGATGCTGATTTTGGCGGGTGGCGTGTTCGAGTTCGGCAATCTGATTCACGAAAAACTCTTGATGGAAGCCGGACTTTCAGATGCAAGCCGCTTCGCCGCGCGCTGCAACAGCCAATTGTATACACAAGCGGGGCTTGCGGCGGTCAACTGCGCCGATATCGCTGCAAATATCGCTGTGTTCGGCAATGCGGCGGGAGCCGGCAGTGCACGCGTCAGCGGCTGGCAGAAATCGAATGTGACGGTGACAATCGCTGCCGCTGGTTCTTGCCACGATGCTGTGGTCGCCGGCGTCGCCCAATATCGATCAACCACCGCGCAGGTCTGTATCGTCAGGGCTGCGGGTACCCTGGCGTACAGCGGGGTCGGCATGCTGTCGATCATCGGCATCGGCCCGATCACGCTGAACGGCTCTCACGAGGAGCGGCTGATCCGGTTCTGATCATGATCAAGCGTTTTGCGGAGTCGGACGACGGCGCGGCGATGGTCGAAATGACTATCGTTTCGACGCTGCTGTTTGCCCTTGTCCTCGGTTTCGTCGATTTCGCTCACGCCTTCTACCAATGGAACGCTGCTACCAAGGCGGTCCAGCTCGGCGCCCGGCTGGCCTCGATTTCAGACCCCATTGCGACGGCCCTTGCGACTGCGGCGCCGACGACGACACCGGGTGCGCCAGTCGTTGCCGCGGCATATGGCCCCTTTGTCTGCACATATACGGCTGGCACAGGGGCTTGCACCAACGGCGGCACATTCAATGCCGCCAACTTCAGCCGTGTCTTTCGCGGGGACACGGCAAACACCAACGATGATGCCTGTCCCCCACTTGCAGCAAATCAACGGCCCGGGATGTGCCATTTCTTTCCGCGCTTGCGCCGCGACAATGTGGTGGTCACCTACAGCGCCACTGGCTTGGGCTATCAGACCCGGCTGGGGGGACCGGTGCCAACAATCACCGTAAGTCTTCAAAACGTGACCTTTCAGTTCTTCTTTCTGCAAGGGCTGATGGGCTTTGCCAACGTCACCATGCCGTCCATGCTAAGCACGGTTACGGGCGAAGACCTGAAGAGCACATCACCATGAACGCCATCAACACCAAGGTTCTCCCAACCAAACGAAAGCAGGTCGCCCTGTTCTCGTCGGATTCACAGTTCAAGCACGAGGTGGCGACGCGGCTCGACGCGCTGGCTATTTATGACGTCCGGATTTCCGAAACGGATGACTTTCTCAAAGGCCCGATCCCCGACACGCGGCCGGGCATCGTAATCCTCGACCTTGCCAATGGCGAGCTGCTTGGCAAGCCCGGCATTGTCGAGGGGCGCGCCCTGTGGGCGGCCGTGCCGCTGATTGCGGTTTCAGACGAGCTGACCTCTGAACAGACGCGCATCCTGGTGCGGATGAACGCCTCGGACTGGCTGCACAAACCAGTCGATGCCAAGGAGCTTCTGAATGCGGTCACCTTCCATGACACCGGCAACCAGGGCACCAAGAGCCGCATCATCACCTTCATCAGCGCTAGCGGCGGGGCCGGCGCCACGACGCTCGCTTTGTCGGCCGCGGATTTCCTGGCCTCAAAATCCACCGAACGTGCAGCTTCAACCTGCCTCGTCGACCTCGATTTCCAAAGTGCCAATTGTGGCGCCTATCTCAACCTCTTCAACCAGTTCGACCTTGCCGGCATCATCGGCCAGCCGGAAAGGCTCGATGTCGAACTGATGGACGTTATCAAGCTCTCGCGCCCGTCCGGCCTGACGCTGTACGCCTTCGAAAGGCCGCAACTGCCATTCGAGCCGCAGGGCGCGGATTTCGTGTTCCGGCTGCTGGACCTTGTTGCCTATCGCTTCGACGACATCGTCATCGACCTGCCCAACATCGAAACTCCCTGGCAGAATCCTGTGCTTTCCACGAGCGACGCGATCTTCATCGTGTTCGAGCTCAACGTCGCGTCGCTGCGGCAGGGCAAGCGGCTCTACAAGAAGATCCGCGATTTGCGCGGCAATTCGGTGAACATCACGCTGGTCGCCAACAAGCACAAGCGCAAATGGTTCGGCAACCATTTTTCGCGCAGCGAACTCGAGAAGATATTCAAGGCACCGCACATCAAATCGGTTGCCCTGGACAATGCGCTGCTGACCGATGCGCTGAACCGAGCCATCATGCCTTCCGAAGTGGACGGGCGGGCACGCTTCAACAGGGATCTGAAGCGGATTTTCAAAGAGAGGCTCGATGACCCTGCCCGGTAGATACCGCTTCCTTCCGCTGCTTGCAGGCGCTTGCATCATGGGCCTGGTATCGGCCTGGGACTGCGCCCATGCCCGCTCCGCGCTATCGGACCAGCGGCCGCTGCCAGCCATGGGCCCCAGCCTGCGCAAGTTCGTTGCTTTCCAGACCGCGGAACAGCCGGGCACGATCATTATCCGCAAGCACGAGAAGGCGCTTTATCTTGTGACCCGAGAGGGTGAGGCGCTGCGCTATCAGATCAGCGTCGGGCGTGACGGATTTGGCTGGAGCGGCACCGTGGAAGTGAGGGCGAAAACCGAATGGCCGGAATGGCGCCCACCGAAAGAAATGCGCGCGCGCCAGCCGGAGCTGCCGGAGATGGTGCCGGCCGGTCCCTACAATCCGCTCGGCGCACGGGCGCTCTACTTATCCCGAGACGGGCACGACACGCTTTATCGCATACACGGCACCAACGACCCTTCAGGGGTTGGCTTCGACGGCACATCGGGATGCTTTCGTCTTACCAATACCGATGTGATCGATCTTTTCAAGCGCGTTTCGGTCGGTGCAAAGGTGGTGGTCCAATGACGATGATTAGCGACCCGGACATGCCGGCGATCGACATTGGGCCGGCGACCCAAGCATTCGAACAAGCTGTCGCTGGGAAACCTAGCAATGCCAGGATGATCGGCGTTGTCGCCGCAGGCGCCTTGCTGATCACGGGAGCAAATTTAACAGCCGCCGCCTATCTCTTCCGCAGCATCAACGATCTGCGCTCTGTCGAAGGGAGGCTGGAACAGCTCGGATTGTTCGAGCAACGGATTGCGGCCCGCCTCGATACGGTCAACAACGGTTTTCAAAGCCGGTTCGAAAAACTGGACAATCAACTGCAGGGTAGCTTCAGCCAGATCAACGACAGCATTGCCCGAATTGAACAGAACTTACCGGTGGTCCACGACGACGTTTCTACCGTGGCGGAGCCTCTTGTTGAGATGACCAGCGCCACGGCGGAGCCGCTCAGCGATCTCGATGGTGAAGAAGCGACCGAACGCAGTATCGTCGAAGCACCACGCCCGCCCAAAAGGAGCAGTGCAGCACCGGTGCCTCCTGCCCCAAGCTCCTCCTACCGGCGCATAGAGCAGCCTGACGGCAAGGTGTATTATCGCAAGATCGATTAGAGCGGGATACGGGAGCGTAGGGAATGCTTGCCAGAGAAGATCGTCCGCCGCTTTTGGCGTCGCGCGTGTCGCGACAGACGATTCGACGCTCGAAATGGAGGCAGGACTTAGTTGGTCATCCGGGGCATGATGTGCTCAGTCGACACCGAGACGGCCGCAATACGACTCTAAGTTACCTTTTGAAGCCGACCATCAAGGCGTCAGGAGATCATAAGTGAGCGCTATCGCCATTTCTCCTCGCACCAATCGTGATCGGCTGCTTCTAACGATCACGAAAGAGGATTTCGGGCTGGAATTCCGGGTGGTCGCGCGTGGCGGCATACGCCGCGGCATCCGTCTGGAAAAGGCTTTCTGGATATCTCTGAAGCAGATGGCTGAAAGTAGGAAATGCACGATCGGCATGCTGATTGAGGAAATCGCCGAAAGTGCGACCAACACTGGTAACCTGACATCGGCGATACGGGTGGCTTGCATAAACGGGCTCGCGGATGAAAACATCGTCCTGCGGAAGCTTGCATCGATCAGGACAATCAATGCCATATTGCTTGCCTGCCCCTCGCCCGCTTTCGCCTTGGCGTCATCGAAGAAGATCCTGACTTTCAATGCTCCGTTCCAGCAACTGGTCAAGCGTCAGTTGCCGCTCGGACCAGACTATGATGCACGACCAGATCTCAAGCTGGCGCTAGATCTCAACGTCGCCGACATTTTTGCCCGGCTCGATGCCAACGGCGAAGTTCCGATCGCCAGCGGCTTTGTCATCGGGGCCGGCGAACGCAGGTATCGAGGTCAATTGAATGTAGTACGCGCGCCCGTACCCGAACCGGAGTTGCTGATGGCGTTCGTCAACGGCTAGAGCTGCCGCTCCCGGCGAGCGAGGCTCAATTCGGGCAGAAGATGCTTCGTGTCATTTTGCGCGAATAGGAACTGTCTGCGAGACTTCGATTAGGCCCGACCGCTATTGCCAGCCAACGGCCCGCGCCGTTTGGCGGGAGCGGCACCATCACCAATCAACCGAATTCATTACAATGAAGGGCGACAACCTCGAAGAGAGAGGGCATGACGACGTATTGGCGCCAGAGAGGGCTTAGCGAGCGGAAAAGCGGAATTGGATCCGAACTGGGCTGATCGCCGCGCAACGCGCGGAAAAGCTGCGGCAAGCTCCAAGAAGAAATTTTGCAGGATCGAACACATGTGTTGGCTGGAAAATAGAAAGCTTATCCGCTCCGCGAAGGTCATTGCCGAAGCTGAGCATGCCGAACGCACCGAGAAGACAGCAAGATTGAGATCGCTTCGGATGGCAGCTCAGAGTGACCTGAAGGTTCCGTTCCGTGAGGAACTCGATTGCTCTCTACTTATCGCCGCACTGACTCAAGGCGAATTATCGGCTAAACTTCCCGACGGATCGCATTGGCGGGGCCGAGCAAGGGCAACAGGCAAAAACCAGTATTCCTCCGCGCCCGCCAATTCGAATTAGCGAGTGTTGCCTCGTCCGATGACTCAGAAGGCGATCTTGACACCCGGCCTGCCACTGACAGTGGAACTGTCTTGAGACCACTTGCCGCAATTTCACTGCTGAGCGTGGTCGATTGAGCGTTGAACCCAGACGACATTGCGACGAGAAGTCTGCGTCTTCAAACTCACTCTCTCTGCTGTCAACGCTTGCCGTGTTGGAATAGCCGAAGCGCTCCTGGATTTCCGCTCGCGCAAATGGGCTGATCACCTGATCACCTGATCACCATACCGTCGCCGAAGAAAATCGGCGTAAATCCAGGTGGCTCTTTCGATACGAGACCTGAGCCCGTCAACAGCGCAGCCTTGGCAAGTTATTGGCTACCCCTGCAGACGGACCATTGGGTCCCATTTCCATCAAGATGCCGCAGCTTTGATGTTCGCCGCACCTTGGGTTCGCACGCATACAAGTTCGGTCTCTATGCTGTTCTCGATTGGCTGCGGCGAAGCTTTGCGCGCGATGCTCCGTTACAGGAAACGGCTTGAACGCTCCCGCGCGGCTTGGGGCCGGCTCGCTTGGGCTGTTCTGTCTGGCGACAGCGGCTGTTTCACGCGAATTTTGCAAAAAAATGAACTGGTGCATTTGAAAAAGGAGCTCGTGCTGTAGGCACCGCAGCTATATCCCTCGATTGGGTGATTAGCCGCTGGCGGTCTCCCGACTGGAACCCCGAACACTTTGCGAATTGTTGGCGGATCCGACAGGACTCTGAGGCATAGCTAAGATCGCTTTAGCTCGCGCCCGAGCATGTTCCCGTCTTCGATCATCTGCGCGGTCATGCCGCATCTTCTATGGCATGGGCTTCAACGGAACCGGCATTGCACAGACGCCCATCGGCGGCCGCGTGCTCGCCAGTCTGGTGCTCAGCGCAAGGACCGGCGGAGCGCCAGCGGTCTTGTCGGCATCGACCGGCGGCTGGCATTGCCTCCAGAGCCGTTCCGCTATCTCGGCGCCAGACTTGTACGCGGCGCAATCCGGCGCAAGAGCGACATCGAGATCCGCAATCGGAACCCGGATGTTCTCACCCGTTTTCTTGCGCAGCTTACGCCGAGGCATCGCAAGCAGTAGTAGTCGTGCCCAGCAGTCCGCCTGGGCTGTCATTCAGCCGAGCCGATCCCGATGGCCGATGTTGTTGTAGGCAAGCGAAGAGACATACGACACGTCAATATCCGTGCATGGCCTCAACCTCGGCATAGACGCGCTGCAATTCAGCTCCAGCCAGACCGTCGCGGCCGGAGATCAGACGGCCTCGCGGTTGCGGTGAACCGCAATTGAATTACGCTCCACCAAGCGGGCCGCCAGCACACGGTGCTCGAAAGGCAAACTGGCCTCCCCTAACCTCCTCAAGAGAAGCTCCGCCGCCGCCGCTCCGATCAATTGTGCTGGCTGCGCGATGGCTGTGATGCCGTGGGCCACGAATTGCATCCAGTCGAGATCGTCGAAGCAAAGCAGCGAAAGGTTTCCCGGGATCGCAAGCTTCAGTGCCGATGTCGCCTCCAGAACGCCTGTCGACATCATGCCATCGGCGGTAAACAGGGCGGACGGCGCATTGCGCATTGTCAGCAGGTCGAGTGCCTCCTTGCGGGCCGCCTCGCTAGAATAGATCGCCACGCGGCGGATCAACTGCGGATCCGGTGTAATGCCCGCAGCGCGATGGGCTTCGAGGTAACCCAATAGCCTTTGCCAGCTTGGATGATGATAGCGAATATCAGCGCTGGAGAGATCGGCGTTTGCCACAAACGAGCCAACATCATCGCGTTGGCCCGGTCCGAGCTCCGCCAGAATTCCGATGCGGCTGTGTCCGGCGCCGATCATCGCCGCGATGCTGCTACGCGTTATGGAAACATTGTCGACCACCACTGTATCGGTTTCCAGGCCCGCGACCATGCGGTCAAACTGCACGACGGGACAGCGGGCTGCGACTGCCTCACGAAGATGATCCGGTTCGTCCACGAAAGTCGACGAGACAACTAAACCGTCGACCTGCTTTTCCAGCAGGAGCTGCACCGCCTCTCGCTCGAGTTCGGCATTTTCGTCACTATTCGTGACGATAACCCCGAAGCCGCCACAGCGCGCGACATCCCCTATTCCGCGCAGGACGCTGGCATAGAAGGGGCTTTCGATGTCGCCGACGACAACTCCGATAGTCTGCGTCTTACCGGTGATCAGGCCTTTGGCCAGGCGATTGGGCCGATAGCCCAGCGCAGCTGCCGCGGCGCGCACCTTCTCCTGAACCTCGGGGCTGCTGTAGCCGTACCCACCAAGGACACGCCCGGCCGTGGCGGAACTCACCCCGGCCCGGCGAGCGACCTCTATGATAGTTGCGTTTTTCGACGATCTTTGAGTCACTCGGCAAACCCCGCCGCCCATGCGCGCGTTGTGACGGGGACCTAGCGGCAGTTAAGCCCGCGCCGCAAGGCCGAACACCGAAGCACCCGCCGTTGCGCACACCATTGCAATCACAGCACCTCTGACAGAAAGCGCCGAAGACGTGGACTCTGCGGATTGTCGAAAAGGTCCTCTGGTCGTCCTGCCTCGACTATCCGCCCCTCGTCCATGAATACGACCTGGTTCGCGACTTTGCGAGCGAAGTTCATCTCGTGTGTAACGACCACCATCGTCATCCCGCCCCGCCCGAGGTCGGCCATCAAATTCAGGACACCTTTGACCAATTCCGGATCGAGGGCACTGGTGACTTCGTCGAACAGCATAACCTCAGGTTCGAGGGCCAAGGCGCGCGCGATGGCCACCCGCTGCTGTTGCCCACCCGAGAGATTAGCCGGCCGATGATCTTTGCGCTCCAGCAGTCCGACTTCATTCAGCCTCGCTAAGGCCGCCCCCTCAGCCTCCTCGCGCGACATGCGTTTAACTTTGCGCAGCGCCAGGGTGATGTTGGCGAGGGCGCTGCGGTCGGGAAACAGATTGAACTGCTGGAAAACCATGCCGACGCGCCGCCGGAGTTGGTCAGGGGTCTGTTTGTAGATGCTTTCGCCATCGAGCAGAATGTCACCGGCTCGACACTCTACGAGGCGGTTGAGGCAACGCAGCAAGGTCGACTTGCCCGAGCCGGACGGCCCGATGAGGCAGGTGACGGTCCCGGGCTGCACTTTCAGACTGACGTCATGGAGCACCTGGACGACGCCGTAGGCCATGTCGATATTCTTGACCTCGATGCCGCCGCCCTTGAAGCGTGTGGGCGCCGCTGCAGGCAACGTCGCTGCGCCCGGCACGATCGCTTCGGCAAGCTCGGCGACTTCCTTGAGGCCGCTCTGCACAGCGGTGATACGTTTGCCGACGCGCATGCGAGCGTCGATGTAATTGACGAGGTGGGTTAGCGGCACCGTGATCACGAGATAGAACACGCCGGCCAGCAACAGTGGTGACAGATTGCCGGTCAGCACGGCCTGGTCCTGGCCGACGCGAAACAGTTCGCGTTCGGAGGCGAGCAGGCCAAGGAAATAGACCAGGCTGGAGTCCTTGACGTTACCGATGAACTGGTTGACCAGTGCAGGCAGGACGCGGCGGATGCCTTGCGGGATCACCACCAGGCGCATGCCTTGGCCGTACGTCATACCGAGAGTGCGCGTTGCGTCGATCTGACCACGCTCGACGCTCTGAATACCGGCGCGAAAAATCTCTCCGATGTAGGCGCCGGCAATCAGGCTGAGTGCCAGAATGCCCAGCGGATAAGGCGATGGACCGAACAGATCTCGGCCCAACCGCGCGAAGCCTTGGCCAATAATCAGGATCGTGACAATGGCGGGAAGCCCGCGGAAGATATCGGTGTAGACTCGGGCAAGGAGTTTCAGCGGCCGGTTTTCGGAAATCCCCATGACAGCGAGGACGATACCGATCAGCGTCCCGAAAAACGTCGAGGCAAGGGCCAGGATCAAAGTGTTCTTGAGGCCGACCATCACCATGTTTGGCAGAACTTCTGCCATCGCCTGGAAATCAAGGAAGCTGCGGGCGAAGGTATCGAACCAGCTCATATCAAGTCCATCTATAACTCGGCCGGGCACCGTTGCTCACGGGCCCGGCCGGAAACGAAAATGAATACGCGCGAATTTACTTCTTGGGCAGATATTGATCGGGCATCGGAGTGCCCGGGAACCACTTCTCATGCAGCCGTTTCCAGGTGCCATCGTCCATGGCCTCGCGCAGCGCCTTATTCAGCGCCTCGCGGAAGGCATCGTTGCCTTTCTTGACCACGAACCCGGCCGGCGCATCGAAGGACGGCACGTTCATTGTTATCTTCAGGTTCTTATAGCGCTCCACATACTGCTTGGCCGACTCATAATCAGTGAAATGGCCATCGATCGTCCCGTTATTCAGCGCCGCCACCGCAGTGTTGTTGTCGGGGAATTTGACAATGTCGCCCTTCAGATTCTTCTCGGCATAGATTTCCTGCAGCGTTCCCTGGATCACGCCGATGCGCTTTCCGGCGGTGCTCTCATTGCTCGTCAGTGCCGGATCCGCCGAAATGATCGACAGGTAGCCGGCGAGATAGCCGTCGCCAAAATCCACGGTCTTCTTGCGCTCCGCGGTCGTGCCGATGGCCGCGACAGCGACGTCGAAGCGGCCGTTGGCCACCGACGGCAGCAGCGCCGAGAATTCCTGGCCGGTGAAAACGACCTGTTCCTCCTTGAACCCGAGCCGGCGCGCCACATCACGGAACAGTTCGGCGTCGAAGCCAGTGAAGTTACCGTTGGCGTCGGTGAAGACATAGGGTTTCGCATCGCCCATGGTTCCGACGCTGATCACCGTCGGGTCGATGAGGTTGTAGGGGTTGTCGGCCGCGTTTGCCTGCGTTGACGAGGCCAACGTGCCAAGTCCTGTCAACAGCGCGATCGTCAGCGCCAGACCGGATTTCACCAGTTGGCGCCTGCTCAAATTCGTGTGCATGTCTTCTCCTCTTACGATTGGCCGAACTCGGCCCTGCGATCCCACTCGACGTCTCATTTAAACGCTCTTAGGTGGCGTTTTGGTCAGATAGGTGAGAACGTTATCATTTTCACTAGCATTGTCCATTTCTCGCGTCAATTGCTTCGGAGAATTTCGCTGCTAGACGGTTTCCAGTCTTGAGCGTGCCTAGCTCCGCGAAGGATCTCCGGCGTCATCTTTCCTAACTCGATTGCTGTCGCGTGGCCGATCGCCCCGTAGTACTGGCAGGTAGCGGCCGCCGCCTCGGCGGCATGGCCGAGAATGTCTTGAGGCGCCTCTTCCTTAAGCAGGCCGAATAGCGTTCTGGCGATGAAGGTGTCGCCCGCGCCCAGGGTGTCGACGGGTTCGACCAGCCGCGCCGGGGTGCTGTAGGAGACGGTGTCGCTGTGAAGCACCGCGCCAGCTCGACCTCGAGTCACCAGAACCCATTTTGAACCACATGCAAGCAGTTCGGATACGATTGCAGCCAATTTATCGTCGTTGAGACCGTCGCCCGAGACGGAGGCCAGATAGCAATAGCGCCCAATCTCGCGCCGGTGTCCCGGCTCCCGCCGTGTAGAAAAATCGTAAGATAACAGGGATTTGCTCGATACCGCGGCAACCCACGGGTCTAACCCGCTGGATTGGCCGATGTGGACGGCCTGAAAGCCCGAGAGAAAATCCAGATCTTCTTGCGTTGGCGTGAACATCGAGACGCCGAGGTCGAAGTCCAGGAAAATCCGATCAGCGTTTCGGTGACCTATGAGGCAGTAGGCAGTCGACCCTTCGAGGCGACGCAATCGGGTGACGTCCACGCGTTCCGACGCCAGTGCAGCGCAGATCAGGTCCCCGGCCCGGTCTTTGCCGATCGCTCCAACATAGGCCGACTGCCCGCCGAAGCGGCTCACATAGACCGAGACATTGAGGCAGTTTCCTCCGGGGAACATCTCGCCGCGAGCAAGATAACAATCGACCACGTTATCACCCATCGCGGCAATCTTGACCATTGCATGACTTTCAGTTTAAAGGATATGAGAACGTTCGCACAATCACCACTATCTGTCAATTGTGCCCCCGGCCAAGCTTGTCAACGAGACGAGGAAGCTCATGATTTCCGCCCTGCCCGCCGACGTGGAACGCGCCCTGACCGCTACGACGGGCAAGCGATTTTCGCACCTATTCCTCGTGGCGTGCGGCGGCTCGCTCTCGATCATGATGGCAGGCAAATACTTCGTCGACCGTCACAGCGGCACATTCGCCTGCGACATCTACAACGCGGATGAGTTCGTCTGCCGAGATCCGCGACGGTTGGGACCTGACACGCTCGTTGTCCTTTGTTCGCAGACAGGAACCACCACGGAGACCGTGCGGGCGGCCAATCACGCAAAACACCGAGGCGCAACGACAATCGGTATGACGCTCGACCAAACATCGCCCCTCGCGCGGGCGGTCGACCACCCGGTAGCCTACCAGGCATCCTACACGACGGGCAAAGCAATCGATGCGGCCTACAGCAATTACGGCGTGCTCTATATGTTGCTCGCTGGCCTGATCGATGCTCGGGAGGATGCCAAGCTAACCGCCGACCTGCTGATGAGCCTGAGCCATCTTCAGCCGGCCATCGAACGTGCGCACCGGATCTATGCCGACCGGTTTCGGGCCTTTGCACCCCGTTTCGCGCCGCGCAAGGGGATCTACACACTTGCCAGCGGTGCCAGCTATGGCGCGGCCTATTCCTACGCCATCTGCGTGTTGATGGAGATGCAATGGTACGACTCGCAGGCCATACACGCCAACGAGTTTTTCCATGGCCCCTTTGAGGTGGTGGACAAGGATGCCGGCTTCGTCGTGATGTTGGGCTTGGACGAAACGAGGCGCCTCACGGAACGCGCCCGCGACTTCCTTGTCAAGTACGGCAGCCGGGAAAACACCCTGGTGCTCGATGGAGCGGAACTCGACCTCAGCGGTATGTCCAATCGCATCAAACCCTATCTCGTGCCCTTGGTCTTCTTCGACACTCTGTGGCGTTTTGCCTACGAGCTGGCCGGTCTGCGCGGCCGGCCGATGCTCGAGGGCCGGCGCTACATGAAGAAGCTAACGGACTACTAGTTCCGCCGCGCTCTGCAGCGATCTAACAACTCCAGCCCGTCTTCTGCGAAGAAGGATTTCTCTATGACTGCATTCCCAAAGCCGCGCCATGTCGTTGTTATCGGCGCGGGCATCTTCGGCATCTCTTCCGCGTTGCACCTCGCTCGTCTTGGCGTTGATGTAACCATTGTCAACGACGGCGCGCCCGCCAATGGCGCATCCAGCCGTTCACTTTCCTGGCTGAACTCAGCACGACGTGCGGACACTGCCTACCACCGCCTGAGGCTTGCAGGCATCGACCGTTATCGGACCCTGGCCGCCACAAGGCCGGAAACGGCGGCCTGGCTTCGCTTTGACGGCGGCCTCACCTGGGATGCGGATGACGAGGCGAACCAGATCGCGTCCATCTGCCAGCTGGAGCAGGATATCGGGTATGACGCGCTTCTGCTCGGCCCTGCCGAAGTCGGCGCAGTGGCGCCCGGCGTCAACGCCAGCGCCATCACCCCGCAGGGTGCCATCTTCAATCCTGGCGAAGGATGGGTTGACCTGCCCTGCCTGATCGATCTGCTGCTCAATGAGTTCCGCTCCCGCGGCGGCAAACTCGTGCAGAACGCTGGACGCGTGCGGATAGATGCCACAGATGGTCGCGCGCGTGGCGTCGTCACTGCCGACGGTATGCCGTTAAAGGCGGATGCGGTGGTCCTTGCCGTTGGGCCAGCGACGCCCGCCATGCTCGCGACGGTCGGAGTTCATGTCCCCGACGCCACCCCGATTTCACTTCTCTTGAAAACCAAGCCGATCAAGACCGAGCTCCGTGCCGTGCTGAATACGCCCCGCGTGGCGGTGCGCCCGACGCCGGATGGCGCACTTGTTTTGGATTCGGCGTGGTCGGAGGAAGAAGTCATGGTCAACTCCGACGGAACCTACACCGTGCACGACAAGACCGTCAAAGGACTGCTCGAGGAGGCTAGTGCGGTGCTCGAGGGCAATCCGCGGCTCCAACTCGCTACCTATGCAGTTGGCCCGAAGCCGATCCCCGGCGATGGCGAGCCAGTGCTTGGCTCCGTCGAGACCGTTGCCGGGCTTCACGTCGCCTTTAGCCACAGCGGCGCCACGCTTGGATTGATCGTCGGCGAATTGCTTGCCAAAGAAATCGCCTCAGGCAATCCGCATCCCATGCTTGCAACGTTCCGCCCTAATCGTTTCAACTGAAAGGGCAATTGGGCAAGGCCGAACCGTCCAGATGGGCCGCGGGCCTGGGGAATCTTGCCCTTACCGAGAGAGGGGTGACAGGATCGCGTGATCAGGTCGTCGTCTTATGGTCAGATGGCCACTCGCGATCCATTGGAGTGCGCTGACCGCGACAAGTTGCAAGCCTCCGCATCTTCGAAAACCAGATAACCGCGCACGATCAGAAGCCCCGTTCCACCAGAACGAACAACTTCACCTTGTTGAGAGACGGCCCGCCTTGCGGTCTGCGAGGGGTCGGCAATGTCCAGGCCTAGTGACTTGACCAAGCATTGACCAAGCGTCAGCATTGCGCCTATTGTTGTGTACAGCGATTGTCGGGCAATCCACACTCAGCTCAACGGCAATGAACACGGCTCGCCGCGAGGGGCCCCGACGTGTACAAGGACAGAAAATGCCCATCACGGTGAAAGTTGGCGAGGCCAAGACGCATCTCTCGGAACTGCTTTCAAGAGTCGAAGCAGGCGAGGAGGTGATTATTTCGCGCGGCAACGATCCCATCGCTAAACTGTCGCGGATTCAACGGCGCGACGATGTCGAAGCCGTGATCGAAGAGATCAGCGCTGCCCGGGCCCGCGCCAAGCCCGTGACGCAGGACGAAATTCGGGCCTGGCGCGATGAAGGGCGCCGCGCTTGATGGCGATCATCGTGTGATGCCTTTCGTTGTCGACCTTTCCATGGCGGCTGCCTGGATTCTTCCTGATGAAGACAGCGAGGCGGCGGCCGCCCTGATGCGACGATTGCCGGGAACAAGGGCGCCTGTCCCTTCTCTGTTCTGGCACGAGGCGCGGAACGTCGTACTGATTGCCGAGCGGTGTGGCCGCATCGCGGCGGGCGAAGCTGCCACCACCATGGCACGGCTGCGCCGATTGCCGCTAGAGGACGCGGGCGGCGGGTCGGACGGCGCGGTGCTGAGCCTAGCGGCTTCGCACGGGCTCAGCGTCTATGACGCCGCCTATCTTGCGCTGGCAATCGAAACCGAGTTGCCCCTGGCCACCCTCGATCGTAAGCTCGCATTTGCCGCGCGCGGCCAGGGAGTCCGAATTCTGGGGCCGCTCGCGAATGGCAACTGACCTCTTCGCTCGACCACCTGCCAATGTTGTTCGACGTGCCAAAGTCTCTCGTTTCCGTGCTGCCCCTGGATCGCCGCAAGTTTCTGGCCGAACTTTGACCGACGACGCCCGCGCCCTGGGAACCTGCCCCATCTGGCTAGGAAGGCATTTTGTGCCCAGAGGCGCTTGACCGCCGGTCGGCCCGGAAAACCGGTTAAAATCCTATTTGCGGAAAGAAACGGGCACAAGCGACCTTGGCAGTTCGATAACGCGCCGATATGCGGGCCAAGGGTGGCTGCAATGCTGGGGGGCCAGATGCTGCTGGCATGCCGCCTCATCACTTCGACGAGGCCGGCGTGGTAAAGCCGACCCATTGGACCATCGGCGACAAAGCAGTCGCGTGGCAGACACAAGCCGCGTCGGGACGATCCACACGTATCCAACTGTCGGCGAGCGCAGCATCGAAACGGCCGGCGCCGGAAAAGCGGCCGGAACAGAAAGAAGCGCGAGCCGGCCAACGACGCTGAGGCGACCTTGGATCGTGGCCGCGGTGTAGAATCCGAGCCGGGCTTTCTGGAGCCCAAGAACAACCGCTTTCGATGAGAGGCGGCATATCGAGACAATCGGGCCTTCGAGCAACGGTCGCGCGTTTGCGCCTGAGCGCAACAGCCTGATGGTGCTGCGCGGCTACGCCTATCTCAACTGCGGGAACAGACACAAAGACCCCGGTGGTCTACCTTGTGGGAATCAGGTGGAGTGCAGACTTCCCGCCCTTCACGGCCGCCGCCGGCAGCTTGCGGTCAAAGCTTGCAAGCTGGCCGCCACGCGCCTTGGCGAGCGCGAGAAGATAGGTGTCGGTGACCTGTGCCGAGGTCAGGATTTTCGCTGCATCTATGTTGCCAGAGCCAACCAGGCTCACATCGTCGGGCCAGAAGCTGTGCCCGTGCAGAGTCCGCAACTTGCTAACGATTTGCGCAACGACGGCGGGCGAGCCGGGACAATTGGGATATCTTTGGTTGCCGACGATGCGCAGGACGCCGTTTTCGGTGATGGGACACGTAGCCCATGCGGCGTTACCGGTCACTTCGAACCAGCCATGCGCGTCGTCATGGGCGACGTGGCCAGGATCGATCAGCGCGACCAGCACATTGACGTCGAGCAGGAACGTCAAGGCAGTTCGTCTCGCAAGGCGTTGACCGTCTCAAGCGTGACAGGAGGTGCGTCCGGCCGAGGCGACAGAAGAGGAATCCCGTTACGCTCGCCGCCGGCTTGAGGCCGGCGCAGCGAGCGCCGTGCGAGATCGGTGATGACCTCGCCGAGGCTGCGATCCTGCTGCTGGGCGATGGCCTTGGCCGCGACCAGGACATCGTCATCGATCGCAAGTGTGGTTCTCATATCGCCCTCCTTGGTGCGCATCAAACATCACGCATCATATAGAATAGCGACGTCGGATACTCAAGCTGTGCGACTTCCGACAGCGGTGCGACTTCGTAGCGTCGTAAGCAGATGAGTTGTCCGGATTCCCTCATACTTTGACTCCCGACAAAGTTGCGCAGGGCCGAAAGGACCGTTATGGCCGCGCTACCTAAGGGACGTGCCTTCCGGAAGCTTATCAGCTCGGGAGACTATCGGCAGAAGCTACGGAGGCTGCAGCAAGGACCGACGCACCCCCCTTTGAGATGCGTCGGAGCAAAGGTCTACGCGTGGCGGATTTCGGTTCCCAGCACCTTCAGGCATTCGCGGATGAACGCAGCAAGCGCCGTCCAACCTTTTGCCGAAACCATCGTCCCATCCACATATGCCTCCGTTGGAGACAGGTCGATATAGGTTCCGCCCGCAAGCGTCACCTCCGGCTCGCATGCCGCCAGTGCACCGACCTTCTTGCCACGCACGACGCCATCTACCGCGATCAGGATCTGCACGCCGTGGCAGATCGTGAAAATCGGCTTCTTGCTTTCGTGGAAGTGACGCACCATCGCCTGCACGCGCTTGTCCGTGCGGATGTATTCGGGCCCACGACCGCCGGCGCAGTAAACAGCGTGGTATTGCTCCAGCTGCTTCTCGGCGTCGGAGAAGGTCTTGTTGATCAGTGCATAGTGACCGAGCTTTTCGGTGTAGGTCTGATCGCCCTCGAAATCGTGCAGCGACGTTTTGATCAGGTCTCCGGCGCTTTTGTCTGGGCACACGACGTGAACAGTGTGGCCCACCGCTTCCATAGCCTGCTGGTAGACAAAGATTTCGTATTCCTCGGTGAATTCACCGGTCAGCATCAGGATCTTTTTGCCTGGCATGGTACTTCCTTTCCTGTGACAACGGGGCCGGGCGAGACCTGTACTCGCCCGGCAGGTTTGAGTTTCTAGAAGGCCGAATCGGGGAAGTAGTCTTCGTTGGCACTGGCCTGCGTGATGATCGTCGATGGCGGGTACGGGGACATCGGGACAGTCTCAGTCGAACGCCAACAACAAACGGTCGCGGGAATGCTCGATATGGCGACGCATCGCCTGCTCGGCAGCAGCAGGATCGGCCGCAGCGAAAGCGGCCAGAATGGCCTCATGCTCGTCAAGCGCCTCCTCGGTGACGCGCGAATGGAACATCAGGCGAAATATGTGGAAGTGGGTATGCTGGTGAGCCAGTGTCTCGCGCACGAGTTCGTTGTTGGCGAATCCCATGACCTTGTCATGGAAAATGGCATCCTGGCGGGCGAAGTTGGAATACCGCAGACGCTCGTCCTTGCCCTCATGGCGCGCCATGACGCCGGCGGATTTCTGAAGTTCTGCGAGCTTTACCTCATCCATGAGCACCGCTGCCTTTGCTGCACCATGAGGCTCTAGCAGCAGGCGAAGCTCGTAGAGTTCGTCGAACCGCCGTTTCGTGATCTGCGGCGCAGCGCGGTAACCGATCAGATGCGTCTTCAGCACCAGGCCTTCGCCCTCGAGCCGGCCGAGCGCCTCGCGGATCGGCGTATGGGAGACGTTGAATTCCTTGACCAGGCTGTCGACCGTGATGCGCGAGCCCGGCGCAATCTTCAGCGACATGAGTTGCGCAAAAATCGCTTCGTAGACGTCCTCAACCAGGCTGCTGGAGCGCTGGATACGCCCGCCGCCGAGGTTCGTATCGTCTGCATTGAGTAAGTTAATGGCCTGCATGTTTTGCCTCTTGACACATTGAGTTGCTAACACGATGCTCGAGCCAATGCAATCCTATATCCTATATGATTTTATAGAGGATATCATGCCGCCGTTACGAGACGAAGCAATGGCACTAGCGGTGGCCCTGCGGGGAGCAGCGTGCCGCGCCCGCAGCCTTTCCAGACATCGTCATAGGATGCAGGTCATGAGCCTTTTCGCTGCCATAAGGCTGCCGCGCGAAATCCTCTTCGGGAAGGGCCAACGCCACGTCATTCCGGTTGTCGCGGCCAGGCTCGGGCGTCGCGCGCTCGTCTGCACCGATGAACGTTTTGCCGCAACGGGCTCGTTCGCGGAGACTGTCGCGGCGCTGCGAGCCGCCGCGATAGATGTGCTGGTGCATGACCGAGTACTACCCGACGTTCCCCGAGACACGGTTGCCGTCTGCGTCGAGGAGGCGCGGAAGTTCGCGCCCGACATGGTGATCGGCATTGGCGGCGGCAGTTGTCTCGACATGGCCAAATGCGCTGCGTTGCTCATCAGCCACGGCGGTCAGCTCCAGGATTACTACGGCGAGTTCAAGGTGCCCGGTCCAACGCTGCCGTTGATCGCCGTGCCGACGACAGCCGGAACCGGCTCTGAAGTGACCCCGGTTGCCGTGATCTCGGATCCGGATCGCACACTGAAGGTCGGGATCTCCAGCCCTTATCTGATCGCGGCCGCAGCCATATGCGACCCTGAACTTACGATGACATGCCCGCCGGGATTGACGGCTATCGCAGGCGCCGATGCGCTGACGCATGCAATCGAGGCCTTCACCGCCGCCAGGCGCGGAACTGATCCCGGCCTTCCGCAGACACATGTCTTTATCGGCAAAACCGCCTTGACCGATCATTTCGCCCTGCTGGCGATCAAGCTGCTTGGCCGAAGCCTCGAAACGGCATACCGCCGGCCTTCTGACGAGGACGCCCGGGCCGACGTGATGATGGGCGCACTTGCAGCCGGCTGCGCGTTCGGGACGGCCGGCACGGCGGCAGCGCACGCCGTACAATACCCGGTCGGCGCGATAACCCACACCCCTCACGGATTGGGTGTCGCCACCATGTTGCCGTATGTCATGAAGTACAACAGAACAGCCGCAGCGACCGAGATGGCCGAGATCGCCAGCGCGCTCTGCCTCGATGGAAAGGGCCGGACGCCGGACGAGTTGGCCGACGCGACCATTGGCGAGGTCAGTCGCCTGTTTGGGGCAATCGGGATCACCCCCTCGTTGGCCGAGCTAGGGCTGCCCGCCGACAAGCTCGATTGGACGGCGGAACAAGCGATCGGTATCGAGCGCCTCATCAAGAACAACCCACGGCCATTCGATTTGAGGTCCATGCGACGCCTGGTCCAGGCCGCCTTTGATGGCGACCTCGCCAGCTGCGCGGTGTAAACAATCGGGAATATCGAGATGAACACGTTTTCACAGGTTCTGTCGGATGATCAGGGCGTCAGCGACTTCCACACAATTTCGCACGGGCTCTATATTGACGGCCAATGGCGGCAGTCCGCGGATGGCAAGGTAATTCCGGTTATCGATCCCTCGACGGAAGCCATCATCGCTGCCGTACCCGATGCGACCTTGGAGGACGCGGCCGCCGCCGTTGCCGCCGCTGCCAAGGCAGCCCATGGCTGGCGGACAACGTCGCCGCGAAAGCGCTCCGAGATCCTCCGACGCTGCTTTGAACTGATGACGGAACGATCGGAAGCGCTGGCTACTCTCATCGCATTGGAAAATGGCAAGGCCCTGCGGGATGCCAGAGGCGAGATCGCTTACGCCGCGGAGTTTTTCCGTTGGAATGCCGAGGAGGCTGTTCGCATTACCGGTGAATTCGGTACTGCGCCTTCCGGCACCAACCGCATCGTGGTCGACTACGAACCGATCGGCATCTGCGTCCTGATCACGCCCTGGAATTTTCCTGCCGCAATGGCTACGCGCAAGATCGCGCCGGCACTTGCCGCTGGATGCACGGTGATCCTGAAGCCGGCCAGTGAGACCCCGCTTACCGCCTACGCGCTGGCCGCGCTCTATCAGGACGCAGGCGTTCCACCGGGGGTGGTCAACGTCCTGACAACCTCCAGTCCCGGGTCTTTGACAGCCGCCATGCTGGCCGATCCGCGGGTGCGCAAACTCTCCTTCACCGGTTCGACGGGTGTGGGTCGCGCGCTGCTGGCAGAAGCTGCCAGGCATGTGGTTTCGTGTTCCATGGAGCTCGGAGGCAATGCCCCTTTTATCGTGTTCGACGACGCCGATCTCGAAGCGGCGCTCGATGGCGCAATGGTGGCCAAGATGCGCAACGCCGGCGAGGCCTGCACGGCCGCGAACCGCCTCTACGTGCAATCCGGCATCTACGAAGCCTTCTCGGATGGCCTCGAAAAGCGGATGTCGTCGCTCAAGGTCGGCCCCGGCACTGATCCGGACACGGAATGCGGGCCAATGATTACGAAAAAGGCGGTCGAGAAGATAGACCGCCTTGTCATCGACGCGGTCGCACGCGGCGCGCGGGTCTTGTGCGGCGGCTCAGTCCTGGCCGGACGTGGTTTCTTCTACCCTCCGACAGTGCTTCGCGACGTGCCAGGCGAGGCAAAGATGGCGCATGAGGAAATATTCGGGCCGGTGGCGCCAATCTCCAGCTTCGAAACCGAGGCCGAGGTCATCGCGCGCGCCAATGACACTGAATATGGGCTTGCTGCCTACATCTACACGCGCGATCTGGCGCGCGGGATGCGGGTGGCCTCCCGGATCGAGGCCGGGATGATTGCTCTCAACCGCGGGCTGATGTCCGATCCGGCAGCCCCCTTCGGCGGCGTCAAGCAGAGCGGGCTTGGCCGCGAGGGAGGGCAGCATCACGGCATTGCGGAATTCATGGAGGCGAAATACCTCGCCATCAGCATGTGAGCAGAAGAATGCAAGGCGATCCCTTTCGTATACGCGACCACGTCGCGGATTTTGACGAAATCGTGCAGGACTTCATTGATCGCAGCGAAGCCGCCCGCGCCACTATTGCGATGACCGCTGACGTGGCCTACGGACCGGATCCGACCGAAACCATGGACCTGTTCTTTCCCGCGTGCAAAAGAACGGCCCTGCCAGTGCACATCTTTGTCCACGGCGGCTACTGGAGAATGTTCTCCAAGCGCGATTATTCATACATGGCGACGACGATTACCCAGGCCGGGGCTATTGCCGTCATTCTTGATTACGCTCTGATGCCCAAGGTCAGAATGGCGACGATCGTCGACCAGGTGCGCAGCGCCAAGCAGTGGGTCCTGGCCAACATCGCCGATCATGGTGGAAACCCGATGGTCCTGACCGTCAGTGGTCATTCGGCAGGAGCACATCTTGCAACGTTTCTGTTCGAGGGAGAGCATACCCCCTCGAATGTGAGGGCAGCCCTTCTGTTGAGCGGGCTCTACGATTTGAAGCCGCTCCAGGATTCCTTTCTCGCCAACGAGATTGGAATAACCGACGAGGAAGTCGCCACGTTCACACCTCTGGCCTATCGGCATGATCGTCAAACCAGGACGACGGTTCTGGTCGGAGCCAATGAGACGCCACCCTTCCATCAGCAAGCCGATCGATTCAAAGCAAGCTTGCTGCGGCAGGGATCGTTGGTAACGTCGCATGTGCTCCCGAACCGCAACCACATGGACAGTGTAAGAGATCTTGGCGTGCCGGGGACTGAGGCTGCCGATTGCCTGGCAAAACTGATCGCCAAGGCCTGCTGACTAACTCGGGTTCTCGGGGCGGTTTGTTTTGCGCCACTCCTCGTACTCCCCGCGGGCATCGTCATGCAACGGATAGTAGCGTTGCAACGGCCCGCCCTCCATGAGCTTCGCTCGCGAGAACTCCTCCCAATCGTGATGCTTCTGTGATTCTTCGATCACCTTCGGGGCCATTACGACGGGAAGCACCACCACGCCGTCGTCGTCGGCGACGATGATGTCGCCGGGGATCACCGTGACACCGCCGCAGGCAATCGGGACGTTGACGGCATTGGGATAGATGCTGGTCTGCACATGATAGTTTGGCGTCCAGCCGCGCAGCCATAGGGGCAGGTCGAGCTTTTCGACATTGGGTCGGTCGCGCATGCATCCGTCGATGACGATACCCGCCCCGCCCCTGCCCTTGAAATAGGTCGACATCATATCGCCGAAGACGCCCGAGCTCATGTCGCCGCGCGCGTCGACCACGACCACATCGCCCTCCTGCGCGTGATAGAGCACGTGCCGGTGCAGTTGCGTCTCCGGATCGGCATATTCTCCCTCGGTGAAGAGGTCCGGCCGCTGCGGCAGGAACTGCAGCGTCAACGCCGGCCCGACGATCGATTTCCCGTGGTTTTGCGCCACCGGACCGACCATGTGCGGATTGCGGAAGCCCATGTGGCCAAGCGTGCCGGCCACCGTCGCGGCGCCGATCTCCCTTAGCGCGTCGATCAGGTCTTTAGGCGGCCGCATGATGTCGGAAGTATGCGTCATTGTGGACTCCGATTGAATGGAACTACCAGTTCGTAACAGAACCGTCGCGGCGCCTAAGGTGAGGCGCTTCCCAGAAACGCAGACTTTGCGCCTGGACCGCAACTTCGTTGACCTCGACGCCGAGCCCCGGCAGATCGCCGACCGGGTAATCGGTCCCGTCGAGCCGTGGTTGCACGGGGAAGAAGTCGGAATTGTCGAAGCCCAGCTTCGTTTCGGGCGCCCTGGTCTCGAGCCACGCGAAGTTGGGTACCGCTGCAGCGAGATGCACGGTCGCGGCCGTGCACACTGGACCAAGCGGATTGTGCGGCATCAGGTCCACATAATGCGCCTCGCTCCAGCCAGCGATTTTCATCGCCTCGGTGAGCCCGCCGACATTGCAGACATCGATCCGGTTGAACTGATGGATGCCGCGCTCGATGTAGGGCAGGAACTGCCACTTGCTGGCAAATTCCTCGCCGATGGCAAAGGGGATGTCGGTCATCGTGCGCAGTGATTCATAGGCCTCCGGCGTCTCGGCCCGTATCGGCTCCTCGAGGAAATCAAGCACGCCGCGGCCGAGCTTGTTGCAGAAGCTCGCCGCCTCTGCCACCGACAGCCGATGATGATAGTCGAGACCGAGGACCACGTCGCCGCCCAGCGCCTCGCGCGCCTTGTTCAGCATACTCGCGGTAGCGCCGATGGACTCGCGCGGCTCGAAGATGTCCTTGCTGTTTTGCCCGAAAGGGAAGAAGCGGATTGCCTGCCACCCCTGTGCGCGAAGCTCGCGCGCCCGTTCGATGGCAACATCGCCTTCGGCCTCGTCGCCGGTCGAGGCGAAGGTGGGGATGCGGTCGCGCTGCTTGCCGCCCAGCAGCTCATAGACCGGCACGCCCAGCGCCTTGCCCTTGATGTCGTGAAGGGCGATGTCGATGGCGGAAATCGCCGCCTGAAGGACTCGCCCGCCTTCGAAGTACTGGCTGCGGTAAACCTCCTGCCAGATCCGCCCGATCTGCATCGGGTCGCGGCCGATGAGAAACTCGCGATAGTGCTCGACCGCGCCGGCCACGGCCCTCTCGCGACCGCTCAAGCCGCTCTCGCCCCAGCCGAAGATGCCTTGGTCGGTCTCGATCTTGACGAGCATCTGATTGCGGGTTCCTACCCACACCGGATAGGGCTTGATCGCGGTGATCTTAAGCTTCTCAGTCATCCACGCCCACGTTTCACGCGCATTCGCCCTATCTCAGTTGGCCTTGAGGGCCATTTCAGTTTCGCCGTCGAACACATGCATCCGCTCCTGGTCGAACTCGAGCCAGATCTGCTCGTCGGGCGCGACGGCAATGTTCGGCGGCACGCTGACGTTGACGATGGCGCCGGACAGGAACGCCTGAACGAAGGTGACGTCGCCGGTCGGCTCCACCGTATAGGCCTTGGCAGGGACGCTGCCTGGTACCGCACTCTTGTGGAGCTTGATCGTCGAGTGACGTGCGCCGAGCACGACTTTCCGGGTCGTCGCTTTCGCCACCTTCTGGGCATTGCGCGCTGAGAGCTCAAGGCGCCAGCCCTCGGCGCCGGTCAACACCGTGTTGCCGTTTGCCATCGAGGCCTCTAGCGGAATAAGGCTCATCGCCGGGCTGCCGATGAAGCTGGCCACGAACATGTTCACCGGATGGGCAAAGACCTGCGCCGGTGAATCGTATTGCTGCAGGTAGCCGCCATTCATCACCGCCATCTTGTCAGCCATGGTCACGGCTTCGAGCTGGTCGTGCGTCACATAGATGATCGTCGCCTTGAGGTCCTGGTGGAAACGCTTGATCTCCGACCGCATCTGCACGCGCAGTTTGGCATCGAGGTTAGACAGTGGCTCGTCCATGAGGAACACGGCGGGGTCGCGAACGAGGGCACGGCCAAGGGCCACACGCTGCTGCTGTCCGCCCGAAAGTTCGCGCGGCTTGCGCTCGAGCAGATGCGTCATGTCGAGCACTCGCGCCGCTTCCTTGACCTTCTTGTCGATCTCGTCCCTGGGGAGTTTGCGCATTTGAAGCGGGAACGCCAGGTTCTTGTAGACCGATTTCTGCGGGTAGAGCGCGTAGTTCTGGAACACCATTGCGATGTCCCGGTCCTTGGGGTCGAGGTCGTTGACCACCCGCTCGCCGATGATGATGTCGCCCGATGAGATCGGGGTCAGCCCGGCGACGAGATTGAGCGTGGTTGTCTTGCCGCAGCCTGAAGGGCCGACGAGCGCAACGAACTCGCCGTCATTGACCGTCAGTGAGACGTGGTTGACAGCTTTGAAGCTGCCATAGCTCTTGACGAGATCTTGGAGGACCACGTGGGCCATCGGCAACTCCCTAGTGCTTGACCGCGCCTTCTGTAAGGGCGCGTACAAAGTATCGTTGCAGGACCAGGAACAGCACCACGACGGGCACGCTCATCATGAAGCTCGCCGCCATCAGGCCCGGAAAGTCCGTCGTATTTTCCGAGAAGAAGCGTTGGATGCCGACCGGCAGCGTCAACTGCTCGTTCTTGGAGAGGAAGGTGTAGGCGTAGATGTACTCGTTCCACGCGCCGATGAAGGAATAGATTGCGGTGGCGATAATCCCCGGCGTCGAGAGCGGCATCACGATCATGATGAAGGCCTGGAACCGTGTGGCGCCATCAATGCGCGCCGCCTGCTCAAGCTGCACCGGGATGTTGTCGTAAAAGCCCTTGAGCAGCCAGATCGCCAGCGGCAGGCCGAAGGTGAGATAGGTGAGGATCAGCGAGCCGTGCGTGTTTATCAGACCGATGGCGCGCATCAGGATGAAGAGTGGCACGAGAAAGATCACCGCCGGGAACATATTGCGCAGCAGCACGGCAAAGAACAGGAAATTCCGGCCGGGGAAACTGAAGCGCGAAAACGCGTAGGCCGCAGGGACAGCCACGATCACCGAAAGAATTGTCGTGACGGTCGACACGAAAAGGCTGTTCCAGAAGAAGCGGAGGAAGTCCTGGCCGACGCTGTTCTGCGGATCGAGCAGTTTCTGGTAGCTGGCGAGGGTAGGTTCGTCCGGCCACCATTGCGGCGGGAATTGTGTCGCCGCGAATCCGGACTTGATCGAGGTGATCAGCATCCAGATCATCGGCAACGCGGTATAAAGCAGCATGAACACGAGGAATATGCGCCCGGCCCACCGCCATCCGTCGACGCGCATGCGGCGACGGGCCTGGGCTCGAGGGGCTGTCTCGGCAATCGTGCTCATGCGCTCCCCTCTTTCCGCTCGTTGCCGCTTAACGCACGGACGTAGAAGTAGCCCAGCGTCATCAGTGTGAGGAACAGGAGCACCGAATAGGCCGATGCCACGCCCCAGCGCTGCCGTCCGAAGGCGAGCTCATAAATATGGGTTATCCAGATATGCGATGCATTCGACGGCCCGCCGCCGGTCATGATCCAGGGGATGATGAAGGAATTGAAGTTGGCCACCGCGAGCAGCAGCATCGTCACCACCGAGACGTTGCGCAAGTGCGGGAAGGTGACGTGCCAAAAGCGCTGCCATGCATTGGCACCGTCGACTTTTGCGGCGCGCAGCAACTGGTCGGGGACTGTCTGCAGGCCGGCCATCATCATGATCATGGCGAACGGAAACTCGCGCCAGATATTGACGACGATCAGGGAGGGCAGCACCGTGCTGACATTGTCGATGAAATTCGGCGGCTGGTCGGCCAATCCGAGGCCAACCAGCACCGCGCCGATGATTCCGAAGTCCGAATGGTAGATCCACTTCCAGATGTAGGAGGCGGCGACGGCACTGATGACCCAAGGGATGATCAGGACAGCGCGCAAGACGCCACGGCCGATGAAGTCGCGGTGGAGCGCCAGCGCTGTGGCAAACCCCAGAACAAAGGAGATGAAAGTTGACCCCAGTGTCCAGATCAAAGTGTTCCAGGTGACTTTCCAGAACACCTGACTGGTGAGGATGGTCGTGTAGTTGTCGAAGCCGATGAAGGTCTTATCGCGGAGCTGCAGGCCAGGCGGTGTCTTAAAGAACGACAGCTCGACCGTGTAGTAGATCGGATAGGCGATGACGATGAGCATCACCGCGATCGCCGGGAGCACGTACGCGTAGTCCGCGCGATGCTGCCAGATCTTCCGCAGCGCGCCGGCGGTACCGGGTTGCAATCTTCGGCGAGCCTCGGCCTTGCCGGTCACGATCGTCACTTGTGGCGTGCCCTTATTCTTCGGAACGAACCGGCTGGACCATCGGCCCAGCCGGTCAGGTCTGGGCTAGAGTCCGCCCATCAGCTCTCTCACCCTCTTGGCTGCGTCGTCCGCTGCCTGGTCGACGGTCATCGCTCCGGTCAGGGCGTTCTGCAGCATGTCCGGGATGATGATGTTCATGATCTCGGGGGCCTGCGGCAGCGCTGGGAACGGGATGCCGTATGGCAGCATCGACGTCGTGACATCGAGGAACTTGATGTTGTCCAGACGTTCCTTCATCCACTTGGTCTTGAAGCCGTTGAGGTTGCCCGGATTCGAGCCGGCGTAGGCCATTTTCAGCGACCATTCGGGGCTCGTCCACATGCAGATGATGGCCTTTGCAGCCGGCTCGTCCACCTTGCCGCCCTCGACATATTCGGGCTTCAGGATGTGAATGTTCGAGCCGCCGAACACGACGGCGCGCTTGCCGTCGGGGCCGGTCGGGATCAGGCCGTAGCGCATGTTGTCGATGACCGTCTGCGCCTTGTCCTTGTCGGTGCCCGTCGCCTTTTTCTGCAGGTCGAGCATCACGTTGTAATCGGACGGGTGCGAGATCATCATACCGAGCTGGCCGGCGACGAACAGGGGCTGATTATCGGCCTGCTGGTTGGTGAGTGCCGAAACCGGAACCGACTTGTCGCGAACATACATGTCGTAGGAGGCTTGCAGCGCTGCCTTGCTTTGCGGGCTATCGAGCTGGACCTGCTCATAGGTTGGATTCGGCGTCGCTTCGTCGAAGACGCCGCCGCCATAGGCCCATAGCTGTGGCATGAAGCGGTACGGCGTATTGCCGGCATTCTTGCGAGCCACGAGGCCATATCCGGCAAGGCCGAGCTTATCGTGGATCTGCTTGGAATACTTGACCACGTCGTCCCACGTTGCCGGCGGATTGTTCGGATCGAGGCCGGCACGCTTGAAGATGTCGGCGTTCCAGATGAACGCCATCGTCTCATTGTTGGTCGGAATGCCGTAAGTCACGCCCTCCCAGGTCACGGCCTTCATGGCGCCGGGCCAGAAATCCTCGGTCGAATACCCCACGTCCTCTGGCTTGAGCGGCTGCAGATACCCCTTTGAGGCGAACTCGGTGCCACCCAGGATTTGCAGGCGGACCGCCATCGGCGCGGCATTGCCCAGGAGCGCGGTGCGGAACTTGTCGAGAAGATCGTTATAGGTGAGGGCTTGTTCCTCGAGCTGGATGTTCGGATAGGTTTTGCGGAAGGTCTCGAAGAAATCCTTGTAGTACTGGCGCAGGAGGTCGGGGTCGCCCTCGAACACGCCCTGATACCAGAAAGTCAGTCGCCCCTTGTAATCGAGGGGGGTGACCTTGGCGCAATCGGCCGCCGTGTCAAAATCCTGTGTGCCCGCAATCGAGCGCACATATTCCGGCGACCACTTGCTCAGGTCGACCGGCGGTGCACCCAGCGCCGATGTAGACGTCAGGGATGCGATCAAAGCAGTGGCGACAGTGCCGCGCAGGACGGCACTGCCGAGGGCAATTCTCGTCATAGGTATCCTCCCTGGTTCTCCCATGCCGCCCTAAAGCGGTCCTTGCTCGTTTCGATCGCGAGGATGCTTCTTTCAGATCAGTGTATCCGCTCGATCGCTTGGTACGTTTTCAGATCATGGATTGCCTGTCAACGCGCAGAATCGTACATTGTTTGCGAAAGCCGTGTGTGATATCGGGCAAGGTATGTATTAAAATGGGGAGCCGGCCTTGGCCGAAACAAGCGATTTCAAAGCGATGCCCCCGGTGGGGACCGATCCTATCGGAGCCTCCAGCGAGGGCGCCTCGCTTTATGAATTGATCCGGGAAGACATCATCGAGGGACGGCTCGCCCCCAACGAACGGCTTGTCGTCACCGATCTCGCCCGGCGTCACGGCACTTCGACCAATCCTGTGCGCGAGGCCCTGCAGTTGTTGCGCGGCGAAGGATTTGTCACCTTTGTCGCCAACCGCGGGGCGCGTGTCCGACCCATAGATCAGGATTTTGTCCGGGATATCTACGAGATCGGTGTTCTGATCGAGCCAGCCCTGACACGATGGTTTGTGAACATGGCTACCGGCGAGGACATCGCCGAACTCGAACGTCTCCAGGGCCTGATCGAAGAGAACAATTTCGCCGACACATTCAGGCATAGTGAGCTGGATACCGCTTTCCACACCGTGATGTACCAACGGCACTACAACCGCCACGCCGCCGAGCTTTGGTGGAAGCATCGCGAAGTGCTGCGAGCCGTGAGCCGTCGTTTCAACTTCACGCTGGCGCGACGTGCCGCGATCATGCGCGAGCACCGCGAACTCATCGCGCTTGTGAAGGCGGGAGAGGCCGACAAGGCGGCCGAACTCGTTTCCCGCCATGTCGAGGGTTCGGGCCGGCATATTCTGGAACAGATGCGAGCGCGCAACGCCGCTCGGGCCGGATAGAATGTCCAGTCCAGAACATCGTTAGCTGACTATTTTCAGGCAAAGGTAGTTGAGATGAAAATCACGAGCATCCGGCCGTGGCTGATCAAGTCCGATGCTTCTTACTGGGGAGAGTTCCTGTTCGTCGAAGTGACGACCGACGAGGGAGTGAGTGGCTGGGGAGAGATCACCACCACGACAAGGCTCGCCAACCGCGCTCTCTGCACGATCCTGCGGCAGATCGGCGTCGCCGTGACAGGCGAGGATCCGGCGCGCATCGAGCATCTCTGGCACAAGATCTTCCGCAGCTTCACCTACATGGGAAGCCGCGGCGCCGCCGTCGAATGCGTGAGCGCTATCGACATAGCCCTCTGGGACATCAGGGGCAAAGTCCTCGGCAAGCCGATTTACGAGCTGCTGGGCGGGCCGGTACGCGAGGAGATCGCGCTCTACACCCATCCCAACCAGGCCAAATTCACCAGCAAGGAGGCTGTGGTCCGCGAAATTCTAGACATTGTCGAGTCCGGACACACTGCGCTCAAGTTCGATCCCTACCCCCACCAGGGCCGCAGCGCCGATGGCCTGCCCCGCGAACAGCGGGACGGCTACCTCGATGGCAGCATGACCCGCAAGGACGAGCGCGAAGCCGCCGAGCTCACGGCTCTGATCCGCGAAACGGCAGGACCCGATATCGACATTCTCATCGATGCGCATGGCCGCTTCGACGTCCCCACCGCCATTCGCCTCTGTCGGAGTCTCGAGGAGGCCGGCCAGATCGACTGGTTTGAGGAGCCCTGCCCGCCCGAGAGCCTTAACGCGCTCAAACAGGTGCGTGAGAAGGTCAATACCGCTATCTCATGGGGCGAGCGCGGCCACACGAAATGGGATTTCGTGCCGGTGCTTGAGAACAGGCTCGCCGACTACATCATGCCCGACGTTACCTGGACCGGCGGCATTACCGAACTCAAAAAAATTTCTGCGCTGTGCGAAGCCTACTACGTGCCGATCTCGCCACATGACGCCGCGGGACCAATCAACGTGGTTGCGGGAGCGCAGGTGATGATGACTGTTCCCAACTTCTACAAACTCGAAACGTCGGAGTGGAACCTGGGCAAATACGATCACCTGATCGACAGACCACTCGACATTTCGAATGGCAGCCTCAAGCTGACGTCGAAGCCTGGTCTCGGTATTGAGATGGACCGCGACTACCTGCAGGCCCACGAGATCGAGCTGGGCTAGCAACACTCTGTGCCGGCGCCGGGTGCGGGGCGACAAGCCGAAACGAGGATAAGTCATGGCAAAGACAGGTGGCGCCGACGAAGCGCTCAATCGGGTAAACGCGAACTCCAAGCCATCCCAGCTTCGCATCACCGACATGCGGATAGCCGAAATCGTCGGCGCGCCGTTCACCTCGACCCTGCTCAAGATCTACACCAACCAGGGCATCGTCGGGCTTGGCGAGGTGCGCGACGGCGCCAGTGCCACCTACGCGCTGATGCTGAAGAGCCGGCTGCTTGGCGAGAACCCTTGCGACATCGACCGCCTGTTTCGCCGGATCAAGCAGTTCGGTGGCCACGGCCGGCAAGGCGGCGGCGTCTCGGCGGTCGAAATTGCGTTGTGGGATCTCGCCGGCAAGGCCTACGGCGTGCCCGTCTACCAGATGCTCGGCGGCCGGTTTCGGGAGAAGGTTCGCGTTTATTGCGACACCGACGCTACCGTGCCGAGCGGCACCGAGACCGGCAAGCGCCTCAAGCAGCGCATGGCGCTCGGCTTCACCTTCCTCAAGATGGATCTGGGGCTGATGCAGATCGCGGATGTACCCGGTGCGGTCGTGTCTCCTGCCGGCTCACTTGAAGGGTACCGCGTCCATCCCGGCCGCGGCCCGGTCAAGACCCTTGAAGAGCGACGCGCCCGCAATGCCGCCTACGATTTGCACAACGTCCCCCATCCGTTTACCGGCCTCCACTTTTCCGACAAGGGCCTCGACCTGCTTGAGCAGTACATTGCCGAGGTTCGCGATGTGATCGGCATGGATATTCCGCTCGCCATTGACCACGTCGGCCACATCTCGCTGCAGAACGGAATTCGGCTCGCCAGGCGGATTGAAAAATACGTGCCGGCCTGGCTCGAGGATGTGATCCCATGGCAGTACACCGAGCAGTACCGGCAACTGCAGGCCGCCACCACGGTGCCGATCTGCACCGGCGAGGACATCTACCTTAAGGAGGGCTTCGAGCCCCTGCTCAAGAGCGGCGGCCTCTCCATTGTCCACCCGGACCTGCTCACCAGCGGGGGCATCCTCGAGACCAAGAAGATCGGCGACATGGCGCAGGACCACGGCGTCGCAATGACCATCCATATGGCCGAAAGTCCAGTCGCCGCAATGGCCGCGGCACATGTCGCGACCGCGACCGAAAACTTCATGGCGCTCGAATACCACTCTGCCGATGTCGACTGGTGGGACGATATCGTCACCGGCGTTCCCAAGCCGCTCGTGAAGGACGGCTTTATCACTGTTCCGGACAAACCTGGCCTGGGGATTGACGACGTCGTCGACGAGGTGATCTCGCAGCATCTGCAGCCAGGTGTCACCGGCATCTGGCAGCCCACGGATCATTGGGACAACGAGTATTCCTGGGACCGCACCTGGAGCTGAGGCGAAAAGAACCGAAGATGAAGATCACCGACCTCCGCTGCGCCGTCATCGGCAAACATCCCATCGTCCGCATCGTTACCGACGAGGGCCTCTATGGCCTTGGCGAAGTCGAGTTCACCAAGACCTACCTCAAACCCTGGGTGCTGCATTTCCGCGAGGCGCTGATCGGCGAGGATCCGACCGACGTCGAGCGGGTGATGCTGAAGATCCGCCAACGCGGCTCTTTCAAGCCCTATGGCGCGGCGGTAAGCGCTATCGAGCATGCGCTGTGGGACATAGCCGGCAAGGCCGCAGGCGTGCCGGCCTACAAACTGCTCGGCGGCAAGGTGCGCGACAAGGTGCGCGTCTACAACGGCTCGATCCGCCAGAAGCGAACGGGGGACCGGCCGGAGGATTACTCCGCTGACGTGAAATGGATGATGGAGCAGCCGCAGAACTTCTTCATGATCAAGCAAGGGATCTCGTTCCACTCCAACATGAAGGACACCGTCGAGGGCTTCCATTATGGCGTGACGCAGAAGAAGGCTGGCGATCACGGTGACATGGATCAGGGCGTGATCAGCGAGCGCGGTTTCAACCACATGCTCGACTGCGTGATCGCGATGAAGGAAGTGATGGGCGACAAGGTCAGCCTGGCGCTCGACTGCGGCGCTGGCTGGATGTTGCCCGATGCGATCAAGTTCGCTCGCGCGGTCGAGAAGTACAATTTGATGTGGCTCGAGGACATGCTGACCGGCGACTATGTGCCGTGGGTCAATCCGCAGGCCTATCGGGAGCTGACCACCTCCACCTCGACGCCAATCCATACCGGCGAGCAGATCTATCTGCGGCACAATTTCAAGGAGCTGATCGAAACGCAGGCGGTGCGCGTCATCGGCCCCGATCCGGCCGATATTGGCGGCATTGCCGAGCTCAAATGGGTCGCCGAGCACGCCTATATGCACTCGATCCTGATGGCACCGCACGGCACCGCGAACGGCCTTCTAGGTCTCGGCGCGCTGATCAATGTCTGCGCCAGCCTGCCCGCCAACTACATCGCGTTTGAATACCCGAGCGCCTCCGACCCCTGGTGGGAGGACCTCGTAATCGGCCTGCCGTCGCAGATCGTGAAGGACAGCATGGTGGACCTGCTGGAAGCGCCGGGGCTGGGCCTCGATATCGACGCCGAAGCAGCCAGGAAGTATCTCCGGGAAGAGGATGCGGGCTTCTTCGACTGAACCATCCTTCTTGCGCCACCCTGCACCGCGCGAACTGAAAATCTCGCAAATTGGCATCCGGAATGACCGTTTCGGGCACGGGGAACGAACCCGCTGCGCGGGAGGGGCGCCTGCGGTTGAGGTAGAGATCAAGAACCGGTCGTCGCGCTCGCGTTGAGCGTCG
>NZ_JAMYSP010000032.1:0-69560 GCF_040322015.1 Mesorhizobium sp. M0208
GATACGACCGATGTGCTCACACCTTCCTGTCGGCGATCGCCTTCGCTGCAGCCTTCATCTTCTGGATCAATGAGTCCTGACCCTAAGTGATCCCTCTTTGCCGCATTGCGAGCAACCGCGCGAATAATCCGCTTCAAGTATTCGGCCTTATGGGGACCGGCCAATTCGATAACGCTCTCCACCTGGACACCGTCGGCTCTGAAGAACCTGACGGAAGCTTCTTTGTTCTTTGCATCAGACGTGAGCCACTGACAACAAATTCGGAATAAAATATCCCCGTAGGGAACACAGCCGAAAACCGGAAAGCACCATGTTCGTGGCGGTAGCAACCAATCGAACGAATGCACGCATCACGGTTTGCCTACAGCACGCTCTCATGTCCCGACAGCGCAATTTCGCGGTTACCTCCGGCCACGAACAGTCAGACCACTTTTGATGTGTAGGTTAGACCTTCGTCGTCGGCAAGATTGGCCGATGCGATGACTCGCTGGTGAATTACCGGCTCGCGCGTGATGAGCGCGAAGGCGTCAGGTGCCCCCGCCGTTCCCGAGGGTCGCGGTCTACGGAACTAGCGTCAGTCGCCCAGCCGTGCCTTGCGTCCGAACGCGGTCACCGGCCCCTCCAGGGGGATCGGGCGAGCCGCTGCAGGCGCATTCGCAGCAAAGGGTTATGACGTATTCTCGTGACCCGTGAGCCGGCGCGTGCCGAGTTGGCGGCGTCCGACTGCTGGCGGCTCGAAGCGCGCGTCGGGCGCCCTCGCCTATTTGCAGCCACCTGCTCAAAACGCCATGAAGCCAGCCGCCAGCCTGCTATGTTCGACGGCAATCGTTCAGCTTGCTGCCGCCCACCGTTTGAAAACGATGGTCACCTTCGTCCCTTTGTTGGCGCTGGACTCGACGGCTAGCTGGGCCTTGGCGTTCTCGGTCAGCGATCGCGCGATCAGCGCTCCGAGCTTGCCTGGCTTGGGCCACATCTCGCCTTCCGGCAGACCGATTCCGTCGTCCGCCACCGTAACCCGGCAGCCATCGCCATCGACGACACTGTGCAGCATTATCGTGCCGCCGTCGCGCCCCCGGAAGGCATGCTTTAGTGAATTGGTCAGCAATTCGTTCACGACCAGTCCCGCCGGCATGGCGACGTTTATTGACACAGGATATGTATCCACCTTCATATCCAGCCGGATCCCCTCGACTGCATGCGAGCTCATCACCGCGGACGCTATCTGGCTGAGATACACACCAAGATCGACCTCCTCCTTCGGCTGGTCGGCCGTTAGCGTCTGGTAGAGGATCGCCAAAGCGTCGACGCGACCGGCGAGCCGCTCAAACCGTGTCCGGTCGGCCTCGGTAGCGTTGCGGCTTTCCAGCCGGATCAGTGCGGTGATCATCTGCAGGTTGTTCTTCACCCTGTGCTGCAGTTCGCGAAGCAGTATGTCGTTCTCGCTGACACGCTCCTCGGCCGAGCGCTGATCTCCCGCCTCGCCGTGAGCCGATACGTCGACCAGGGCCACCAGTCGGAAGCAAACCTTGCCGTTGTCGTCCTCTATCTCGTTGGAATAAACGTCGACAATCGTGGGTTTGTCCTCGCCGCGTTCCAGCCTGAAGGTGCCGACCAGATCGGTGCCCTCGACCACGGCCTCGGCTAGCGGCCTGTCCTGTTGCTGATGGAGGCCTGTGCCTAAAAGGGCCGCCCAGTTTTCTCGGGTGAGCCTGGCGGCCGTCAGGCCTGACAGTTTCTCGAATTCCGGATTGGCGTAGACCACGCGCTCTTCAGCGGCAAGGTCCGAAACGGCTATGGCGATCGGCACCTGGTCAAGGAATTTCTTGAACTGTTCGCTTTCGAGTGCTGTTGCAAGGTCAGGTGTATCAAGCAGCTGCTCGACCGCCTCAGCCTTCTCTGAATCCGATGTCATTTGCGCGCCTGTTCTGTGCGGATGATATCAACAATGCGGCGCGCCTGCCATCGCCAAAACTGGAGCTGCATCTCACGTTTCGCATCATGCATCTGACAACAAGCCCTGCGTCGCATAACGGCCGCACGTCTGACATTGCGGCCGGCCGAAGCAGAGCGGCAAGGGCCCGGCTGCAATCCCGGTGCCCTGAACGTTCAGGCGGGCCCTCGCTGCGTTGCCCATTAAAGTTCTGGTAACTCTCTCGAGTCGGGAGCCAAATGTTACTGGCTCGTTTTGTCCTCCAAAGGTAGCCTGATGTCGAGGCGAGACAGGCGAGACAAAGGAGAAGAACTAAATGGCCACCGTATTGAACGCCAAGGGTGTGCCACTCCCTTAGTGGGTCCTCGGTAAAGTGGTATTCGGCGACGAATTCGGGCCCGCTACTTTATGGCAGCATCTACAACGACTCGATGTACGCCGACGGCGGCGTTGCCGTCACAATGTATGGCGGCAAGGGCGATGACATTTATTATCTGTATTCATCCAAAAACAAGGCGGTCGAGCTGCCCAACGAGGGCATCGACACCATCTCGACCTGGATGAGCTACAAGCTCCCGGCCAATTTCGAGAACCTGACGGTCACCGGGGACAAACACTTTGCTTTCGGAAACGAGCTAAGCAACATCATTACCGGCGGCTCCGGCCAACAGACGCTCGACGGCCTCCGGGGAGACGACGTTCTCAAGGGCGGGTCCGGGGCCGACATTTTTGTTGTGACCCCCGGGAATGGCAGTGACCTGATCCTCGACTTTGGCGCCGACGATACAGCGCGCGTCGGAAGCTACGGCTTCACCTCCTTCGAGGAATTGCACGCCAACATGGTGCAAACGGGAGCGAACGTCCGACTCAACCTGTCCGAAAACGAGTTTCTCGTGTTCGCCAACAAGACCCATCGGCCAGTTCACCCCAGGCCAGTTTGATCTTGCCCTGGACAGGTCGCATCTGGAACTCACCTTTTCGGACGAGTTCAACACGCTGGACCTGTGGAATGGCTCGAGCGGCACCTGGGATTCGAACTTCTGGTGGGGTGCCCCGAATGGCAGCTCGCCCACGAGCAACAAGGAGCTTCAATGGTATATCGACACCAACTACGCTCCGACGCGTTCCGTTAACCCCTTCAGCATCGAGGATGGTGTTCTTACGATTACCGCCGCCCGGGCTCCCGCGGCTATCCAGCCCTACATAGACAATTACAAATACACGTCAGGTTTGCTGACGACCTATGAATCGTTCGCGCAGACCTACGGCTATTTCGAAATTCGGGCCGACATGCCCGAAAAGCAAGGTGTGTGGCCGGCCTTCTGGCTGCTGCCGGCAGACGGCTCCTGGCCACCGGAACTGGACGTCGTGGAGATGCTCGGCCAGGATCCAGGCAAGCTCATTATGACAAGCCACTCGAACGAGACGGGAAGTCATACGACAGTGTCCTCGACGGCCTTTGCCGCCGATACGGGAGGGTTCCACACGTACGGAGTGCTGTGGACGGAAGACGAACTCGTCTGGTATTTCGATGATGTGGAAGTTGCCCGTGCCGCAACCCCTTCCGACATGCACGACCCGATGTATATGCTGGTCGATCTGGCAGTCGGTGGTCTCGCGGGGGCGCCTGCCGACGGGCTTGCGACACCTGCGGAGATGCAGATCGACTACATCCACGCCTACGCGCTGAACGATTGGCTTATCTAGGCGCGGCGCCTGACTGCGGCGGTATGTAGACGTTGTCATCGAGCCTGATTTCGGGCACGATCCTTGCGCGTGGGACCGAACTGAAACCGATGTGAAGGCGATGTCGTATTCCATTCGTCCGAGCCGCCGCGAACAACGCTCGCTGCGGTTTTGGCCTCTTTCCGCCGCGCGATCGCTGGAATCGCCCTGATTAGCGGTGTCGTCAATGTTCTGGCGCTGACCGGCTCGTTCTTCATGCTGCAGGTCTATGATCGGGTCATACCCGGCCGCAGTGTGCCGACACTCATCGGACTTGCTGTGTTTGCCGGCACGCTTTTCGTCTTTCAGGGTGTTCTTGAACTAATCCGGTCGCGGCTGCTTGTGCGCATCGGGATGGCGTTGGACGCGCGAGTGAGTGGGCAAGTCTATACCGCCCTTATGCGTTTGCCGTTGCGCACCGAGCTCCCAGGCGACGGCCTTCAGTCTTTGCGGGATCTTGATCAGGTTCGTTCGTTTCTGTCGAGCACTGGTCCGACAGCGCTTTTCGACCTGCCCTGGATGCCGCTGTATTTGATAATTTGCTTCCTGTTCCATTTTTGGATCGGCATGACGGCGCTGGCCGGCGCCATCGTTCTCGCCAGCCTGACTCTGCTTGCCGAAGTTCGCACGAGGGAGCCGGCGAAGAGGGCAAACAGCCAGGCGGCGGCGCGCAATACGCTTGCGGAGGCGACGCGCCGCAATGCAGAGGCTCTGCAGGCGATGGGCTTTGGCGCGCGCATTGCCGAGCGCTGGGCAGGCGTCAACGCCGATTATCTCAACACGAACGCAACAGCCAGCGACCTGGCTAGGACACTCGGGACGATCTCGAAGGTCCTGCGCATGATGCTGCAGTCGGGTATACTGGCGATCGGCGCCTATCTGGTCATTCATCAAGAAGCGACAGCCGGTATTATGATCGCCAGTTCGATTATGATGAGCCGGGCGCTCGCACCGGTCGAACTGGCTATCGCCCATTGGAAGGGCTTTGTCAGTGCTCGCCAGGCATGGACCCGGCTGAGCCAGCTTTTGGCCATGCTTCCCCAGACCGCCACGAGTGTCTCGCTGCCCGCGCCGGTATCTGCTCTTGCCGTCGAAAGCATCAGCGTCACGCCACCCGGCGAGCGGCGTGTGGTGGTGCAGGATGTCGGGTTCGCGCTGGAAAAGGGTGCCGGCCTCGGCGTCGTCGGACCGAGCGCGTCTGGAAAATCTTCACTTGTCCGGGCAATCGCCGGAATATGGCTCCCGATCCGGGGAACGGTCAGGCTCGATGGCGCGACCCTCGACCAATGGTCGCCGGAAGAGCTCGGCAACCACATCGGCTATCTGCCGCAGGATGTGCAGCTGTTTGATGGCACCATAGCCGAGAACATCGCGCGCTTCGAATCTCGCCCCCCGTCGGACAAGATACTGGCGGCTGCGCAAGCCGCCGGCGTTCACGATCTCGTCGTCCATCTGCCTGAAGGTTACGAAACTCGCATCGGCGAGGCTGGGGCGGCGCTTTCAGCGGGCCAGAGACAGCGAGTTGCACTCGCACGAGCCCTCTACGGCGACCCGTTCCTCGTGATTCTGGACGAGCCCAATTCCAACCTCGATGCAGAAGGGGAGGCCGCGATGGCGGCGGCAATTGAAGAAGTGCGGGCGCGAGGCGGTATTGCTGTGGTGGTTGCGCATCGGCCGAGCGCGCTTGCAAGCCTGGATCAGGTCCTTGTCATGGCAAACGGCCGTGTCCAGGCGTTTGGGCCCAAGAATGAGGTCCTGGGGAAGGTAACCCGCCCGGGAGGCGTTCCTCTGAAGGTCGTCTCCGGCCCTGAGGAGGCGACACAGTGATGACGCAATACGCGGCGCCCGCGATCGATCGGACCATTCGCCGCTATCTGTTCGGTGGTGTCGCGGTGTGCGTGCTTCTGGTTGGTGGGGCGGGAAGCCTGGCCGCGGTCACGGAGCTTTCCGGAGCCGTCATTGCTTCGGGAAGGCTGGTCGTCGATTCCAGCGTTAAAAAGGTGCAGCATCCAACGGGTGGCGTCGTCGGTCAAATCCTCGTTCGAGAAGGCGATGCCGTGAAGGCGGGCCAGGTCTTGATCCGTCTCGATGAAACCGTCACCCGGGCGAATTTAGCCATCGTCATCAAGAGCCTGGACGAATTCGAGGCCCGGCTGGCCCGCCTCGAAGCCGAGCGCGATGGCAATGACGCCATCGCCTTCCCAGCTTCGCTGAGCTCGCGGCAGGGCGATCCTGAGATCCGGCGTGCGATGGGAGGCGAGCAATCCCTGTTCGAGTTTCGTCGCCAGGCACGCGCTGGCCAGAAGGCTCAGTTGGAAGAGCGCATTGCTCAGCTCAGCGAGGAAGTTTCCGGTCTGACCGAGCAAAGGGATGCTAAAAGCCAGGAAATCAAGCTGATCGGGCTTGAGCTCGACGGGATGCAAGCTCTGGCACCGCAAGCTGGTTTCAATCGATCGCATAACGACACTTGAGCGTGATGCAGTCCGGCTTGAAGGCGAGCATGGCAAGCTGACTGCGGCAATCGCGCAATCGAAGGGTCATACGTCCGAAATCCGTTTGCAGATCATTCAGATCGACCAGGATTTGCGCAGCGAGGTGGCAACCGAACTCCGTGACGTCCAGGCAAAGCTCGCCGAGTTGGTTGAGCAAAAAGTCTCTGCCGAAGATCAACTCAGGCGTATCGATATACGCAGCCCGCAAACTGGCGTCGTCCATCAGCTTGGCGTGCATACGGTCGGCGGCGTTATATCTGCCGGAGAGCTCATCATGCAGATTGTCCCTGTGACAGATGACCTGACCGTGGAAGCGCGTGTGGCACCGCAAGACATCGATCAGCTGACACCAAGGCAGAGCGCAACCTTGCGGCTTTCGGCTTTCAACCAGCGGATAACGCCTGAGCTAAATGGTGTAGTCAGTGAGATCTCCCCCGATCTCAGCATCGATGAGCGAAGCGGCACGAGCTTCTATACCGTGCGGGTCACACTGCCGCGCACAGAGCTTACACGGCTGAAAGGCCTAACCTTGGCGCCCGGCATGCCTGTCGAGGTGTTCTTCTCGACCGGCAGCCGGTCAATGCTGTCTTACCTCGTGAAACCTTTGGAAGATCAAATCCAGCGGGCAGTCAGGGAGGAGTGAGTTCGCGCGCCGGCCTCGGCCATACTGCCGACACTCTCGACCGCATGACCGCATGCGGAGCGGAAAGAGCAACGCATCGCTCCAGCGGAAGTTAAGCCCATCGGCCGCGTATGTTGAGACGACTATTGCCGATGCGCCAATGCCGAACTCGTCATGGCACTCGTTGTGACCGGAGGCGCTCGCTTATGGGCTGTGCTGGAGTGCGCGTGAAGTATCCGCCTGCGCGCCGCTTCGTTGATTTCCCGGCCTTCTAGGAAGTCGTCAATCTGATCGTATGTGAGACCATATGCATCTTCGTCAGGCCGAAGCGGGACGAGGTTCTCCAGGTCGGCGGTCGGGATCTTGTCAACAAGTTCAGGCGGAGCGCCCAGATGCGCTGCCAAGGCGCGAACCCTGCGTTTGTTCAACCCGGAAAGAGGAAGAATGTCGGCGGCACCGTCACCGAACTTGGTGAAGAAGCCCATCAACGCCTCAGCCGCATGGTCGGTACCGATGACCAGCCCGCGCGTGGCGCCGGCGAGCGTGAACTGGGCGATCATGCGTTGACGCGCCTTGATGTTGCCAAGCAAGAAATCCTCGCGGCCGGCATCGCCAAGCTCGACCCCAGCCAGCTTAATCGAATCCAGCATCGCGTCGGCAGCCGGCTTGATGTCGACCCGGTGCACTTCATCCGCCGCTATGGTGTCCAAGGCCCGCTGGGCATCATGCTCGTCCGCCTGGGTGCCGTACGGGAGACGAACGGCCAGGAATGTAGCGTCGTATCCTGTCATTCGCAGTTCCTCGACGGCGCGTTGAGCCAGAAGAGCGGCGGTGAGTGAATCCACTCCGCCGCTGATCCCCAGCACATAGGTGCTTAGGCCCGATGCACGCAGATAGGTGCTGAGAAAGTCCATGCGCCGGCGCGCTTCCAGCGCGACGTCGAAGCTGGCAGTGACGCCCAACGCTTCGATAATCATTTCCTGTTCTGTCATTCGCCGAGGTGCTCCCGATGTCACAACATTCTGTCCAGTCGAGCGGCCAGGAGGTCGGCGGTGGTCACTGTCTCGACCTGCATACCGTAGCGGCTCTCATAGATCGCCAGCATGGCATCGTGGGTCGAGTCAGCTCCGGAACATACCGCGTCAGCGACGATGATCACCCGGTAGCCGAAATCGATGGCTCCCATCACAGAGGCGAGCACGCAGACCTCCGTCTCCGCGCCCGACACGATCAGTGAATCAATTCCCGCAGAGCGCAGGCGAGCATGCAGTGAACCGTGCCAAACGGACATGACAGGTTTGTCCTCCAACAAAGCGGGCGGCACGAAGCGCGCCAGTTCCGGAACAAGATCAATCAGCTGAGGATCAAGCCTATTACGGGTCATCGTCTCCCATTTTTGATAGTAGCGTCTCCAGGCGCCGCCTACGTCGTTAGGAGATCGAGGGGGAATAAACCGGGTGAATATCGTCCGCGCCGGGTCCAATTCGACGAGGGCGACGACATTGGGCAATACGCGCTCCATCCACGGCGTGTGCCATTGCGTCGGTTCGGCAAACATCCGTTGCATGTCGACACAGAGGTGAACCCAGCGCTCACGAAGCGGTCCAAACCGCAGGCCTTCGTCCAATTTCGTCAATGCCGGACCGCTTTCCTGGCAGTGCTCTGCGCCTCGGACTGTTCCAGACCAGCCACGATCTTTGCTTCCTTGCCATCCGTGGCTTGGCAGCCGGGGAATAACTCCCCGATATTCCAAAGCTTGTTCAGTGGCATGGCGGCGAACGCATATACTGGATGAACCTGGTGCAGCAGGAGCTGCCCCTAAGTTATCCTGTTTGGCGGTTCCCCCGCTCGACTCCTCCCGCCGCCCACACACAAAGAGATTTTGTTGATCGACGTGGTCATCCAATTCGACCATTTGTATTCCTCGCAGTCAATTGAGCTCGATCCAGGCCGGCGCATGGTCGCTTGGCTTCTCCCACCTGCGAAGCTCGACGTCCACGCCAGCATTGCGCAGCCGGTCGGAAAGGGAGGGGCTCACCAGGAGATGGTCCATTCGCAGGCCGGAACTCCGATCGTAGCCGCCACGGTAAGAGAAGTTCCAATAGGTGTAGATGCCCTTCTCCGGATGGATGCGCCGCACGGCATCTATCCAGCCAGCTTGGAGCATTTTGGCATAGGCCTGCCTGCTCTGCGGGAAATAGACCGCATCGCCCAGCCATCGGCTCGGCACCACGGCGTCGATCGGGGTTGGAACGACGTTAAAGTCGCCGCAGAGAACACTTGGCACCCGGTCCTGGAGCAAATGCTGGCCGTAGCTGATGAGACGATCGAACCAGCGCAGCTTGTAGTCGAACTTTGGGCCAGGCGCTGGATTGCCATTGGGCAGGTAAAGACAGCCCACGACGATCCCATCCACCTCGGCCTCGATATAGCGGCTGTGGGTATCGTCGGGATCCCCGGGCAGGCCGCGTCGACGTTCCATCGGCTCGATTCCGCGAACGAGGATTGCAACACCGTTGTAGGATTTCTGACCGTGCCAGATCGCGCCGTAGCCCGCCTCCCTGATCGCGTCGGCAGGAAACTTGTCGTCTGACGTCTTCAATTCCTGCAGGCACACAATGTTGTAGTCAGTTTCGCCCAACCACCTCAGGAGCACAGGTAGTCGGCCGTTGATACCGTTCACATTAAAGGTGGCGATGCGGGTCATGTGAATGCCCTCTCATGACTACTGGCGGCAATCGGCGCACAGGGCAACGTGGCCTATGCCCCTTCGCTGAACCTCGAGGCTTTTGTCGCCAATTTCGCCGGCGTCCTGTGCGGCCCAGGCTCACTCCTTGCCCAGCTTATCTTCGGCCTTCTTGCGATTGTTGCCGAGCGACTTCACCGCCGATTTGAGGTCGGCTTTGCTGGCGCCGGTTTTGCTTGCGTCGTAGTTCATGTCGTGGTCGTGCCCACCAGCGACCCTTTACCCGGTCCTGGATGCGTCCACGCGTTGTGCCAGTGTTCGCCATTTTCCATCTTCAACAATTGCCATTCCAGTCACCAGACAACGCGGCCGGACTCTTCCGGTTCAATCCGGCGACGCGCGTGGTGCCAGCTCCCCGGCAAGGGTATCGAATGAGCCCATGTATTCGGATCCGGCATGTCACTACCGCGGGGCGGCCTAGCGGCCCGAAGGCCTGGGAGGACTATTTCGACCTGGATGATCTTGCGCAGGACAGCCGTGCTCTTCTCGCTCAACACGTCACGCTCCGCTCGTTGTTTGCGTTCGCCCACGGCGCTACATCACCTGGCGACGTGTAGGAAAGGGCCTTCGTCTGGGAGGTCGACGCGTACCCAAAAGGCCCACCATCTCCTAATTGGCGCCGTCACCTTCCCAACTGGAGACTTGAACATCAGAGATCTTCGTCCCGGAACTCCCAGGCCAGACGACCGTTTCGCTTTGTGTGATACAATGGAGGATATGTCATGGACTGGAATCGCGTCGAAGGAAATTGGAAGCAGGTCAAGGGTAAGATCAAGGAACAGTGGGGTAAACTTACCGATGATGATCTTGATCGCATCGCTGGCAATCGCGATCAGCTCGAAGGCAAGATCCAGGAACGATATGGTATCGAAAAGGACCGTGTTCGGCAGGATATTGACGACTGGTATGACCGGCAAGTCTGGTAGGATCACATTAGGCAGCCATTTACAAGAAGAGGCGCTGTTTACTTAACGGCGCTCATTGTTGCGCTGGCGGTTGCAAAGCCATAGCCAGCTCGTGTTGAGACGGCCTGAGGTCTGACCGGCTGCCGTCGGGCCTTCCGTGATAATGTCATAGGCGCGAGCGTGGCCGCTGTTAAGTTCTCCGGGCGGCGGACCTGATGTCCGCTCGGCCGGCGCCTCCACGCTCCCGAGCCCCAAAGGGGCGGCTAATCTCGGCCGCAGCAATTACCACTTGCACCGACAACATGCAGCCAAATCCAGAATCGACAGCAAATAGCCCAGCAGCCTTCACCAACATCTTTTGGGCGTTCTCGTCGAAGTGGCTGGCCTCGCCTCGAAGGATTCGGCAGTCAGTGCCGGATCTTGGAGTCTCAAACGAACTCTCTCGACTCAGCATTTCATTGACGTGGCGTTAGCCGCGGCTTCCGCGCACCCCTGTGCGCCGCCAGCAATGTCGCGTAGACATGCCTGCCCGCATCCGCCGCGACGTGAGATCCTCATGCGAATACGGTCTCGTGCCCTCTTCTTTTTGCTCGGCCTCGCCTCCGCCGGCCTGTTGCCCGCCCGAGCCGCGGCGGGCGATTGCGGCGATGCCGCCGCCCTGGTGCAGCAGGCCTATCCCAAGGCCCGAAAGAGCGCCGACGGCGCGTCGTTCACGATTGTACCCCATACGAGCATCGCCTCAACGCTCCCGGAGAGCGATGCGCCATTCGGCCTGGCCTGCAAGATCTGGCCGGCTCATGACGACCTGCTTTTGGTCGCGGTACCGCTGATCGACAGTGCTAACGGCGACCACCTGCATGTCGGCGACCTCGAGCTACTGGTGGTCGATAGAAAGAGCCTGCGGGTGCGCCAGCGCCTGCTCCAGCCCGGTCTGATGACCGATGATGCCATCGCGATCCGTAAGGTGGAATTCGACACCGGCCGCTATGCACTGGCCCCTGAGGTCACCGCCTTCGGCCTGCGCATCGAAATGGCAAACCATTCGCAGGCTACTCCCTTCACTGAAACCGACCTGCGGCTCTATGCCGTCGCCACCGATGCGCTGCGCTTGGTGCTCGACGGCCTCGTGGTGGCCGGCCATGCCGGCGAAGGCGATACCAGTTGCGATGGATGGTTTCATTCCAGCCAGGTCAGCCTGGCGATGAGTCCGGCGCGCCACCACGGCTATCGTGACATCATTGCGGTCGAGCGGTCGAATACCGACAATCCCTCCCCCGACCAGAATGGCGAATGCCAGTCCCATCCCGGCAAGCCTGTGAAGCGGACCTACCGGCTGCGCTATGACGGCAGCCGCTACGCGGTTCTCGCGGCACTCAAGGTGATGGGGTTGTGACGCCGCCGCACACGTCCTTGCCTTGGTTCGTCAAGGTGATCAATTCCAGTTGAAAGGGTATCGACCGTTAATTCTCTCGTGGTAGGAGGCGCTCAAGGGGGCTCTTCCCAAAGGAGCTGATGATTTGTGGTGGTCAAGATTCAAAAGGGGTTTTGCAGGAACGTGGGACGACAGACTTGACGGGCTATTCTCCGCAAAGGTCGACTACGCCGGAAAATCCATTCTCGATGTTGGCTGCAATATGGGTGTTGTCGCCTATGAGATATCCAAGCTGAAACCCAGTTCGATCCATGGGATCGACATTGCCAAGCCGCATATCGAGACTGCAAAGATGTTGTTGAGCGGCTCCCCGGTACATGCCCGGTTCGATCGCCTGAATCTTGGCAGCCGGCGCCTCGGCAATATCCTTCTACCGAAATACGATATCGTCCTGCTGCTGGCCGTCTATCAGCACATGCAGCGCAACATCGGCCCAGGCAAGGCGCGAAGGGTGCTTTCCAATATTGTGAGGCGCACCTCAAACGTCGTTGCCCGCGTTCCACCTGGAACGGATGGCGAATTCATCGAAACGCTTTCTGACGAGGGGTTCCAGGTCAAGAGCACTCACACATCGCCCCTTGGTAGTCATGTGCTCGTGCTTGAGAAACCTGCCTTCGGAAATCCGCAGCCATAGAGATTTCGCATCGCCAGTGGCAATCTGCCCCACTAACATCCCATGTGTCAGCAGCGGCATAGACCCGCTGCTGGCTGCAACTCAGCGCGTTGGGCGCCGATTCGCCGGGAGAGCAGCTCGCGGCTGGACTTCGCGTCAATGCCGTTGACGTTTGAGGGTCGCGGCTGCGGTGTTATCTGCCACTGCCTTGACAGACAGAATGCCCCCGTTGGCGTAGGTGACTGGCCGCCATGGCGAGAACATCGCCGTCCCGCCTGGGGTCAGCGCGCCGCCGGTGTCGAAAAATTCAGCCATGTGCGCTATCAGCTCGCAGGCGCCCGTCCAGCGCTCTGGCTCAGGGCGCCGGGCGAGTGAACAGGGTTCGGAATAGCTCCTCAGCACGCCGCAGTCCTTCATCCGTCAGAACCACTGACTTCGCCTTGTTTGCCGGATTCGCGATCAGCCCCTTCTCGTGCAAGCGATCCAGGGCATTCCAATCCAACCCCTTCCAGGCGCGCCTCTCTTCATGCAGCGTCAGCCAAAGCAGGCCCATAACGGCATCGTCGATCTTGTCGGTGTCGATCTCCATGCAAGCAGTTTAACACGCGAAAGCGCCGCTGCCACGATCCACACCTTAGGGTTATTTCTCGCGCAACGGTTCGACCGAAAATAAATGTTTCACCTAGGCGTCGCATGCGCGACGGCGTCATTTGGGGGGACGAGCCAGGATGGGATCCGAGTTCATCATGGTGGCTAACGGCCGTGGCAGCCCTTGCCGCTGGCAATGAAATGCGGATTGGCGAAATCCTCGTCGTCGCTCCGGTTGCGCTGCAGGCGAGCGGCTGACCGTCCAGCGTACGGGTCATGCCGCCGGCAGCGCGCAGTACCGCGTCACCCGCCGCAGGGTCCCATTCCATAGTGCGGCCGAAGCGCGGATACGTTTGCGGGACGCTTTCTTTTCCGACGTGCTCTCTCCAGCCGCAGAAGTCTCAATCTTGCCAGACGTGAATTTTTGACCCCTGAGCGGTTATCGCGGAGCGCATTCGGGCCACAGCCGACTTTGCGACATCCCCTTCACCGATTCACTGCCGTCTCGCGCCAGAAAGCGAAATCCTCTGTGAGAGCCGGGGCTTAGCACCAACTGCTCAAGGTCGGTCCGACGCTGCAGGGCTGACGTGTTTTCATCGAGCCAAGACTGACTCTGGTACCGTGCCGGGAATGAGCTATAGTTCACATACTAAGACGGCCGGGCGCTTGCACAATGGCTGGACTGGGTGAACAGATTGCGCGTCAGCAGCGCACCATGGGACCGCTCCTGGTGGCGGCAGTGGTCATCGGCCTTATCGGTCTGCCCGTCGCAGCCTGGCTCGACCTCCGAGACCTGTCGGAACGGATGCTGCGCAGGCAAGCCAGCGAAATCAGCCGGATCATCGACGAAATGCGCGGATTCTACGGCAGCGACGTCGTGGGACGCGTGCTGCAGGCAGACGGCGCCGTGACTGCGACGCACAACTACCGGGACGTGCCCGGTGCGATCCCTATTCCAGCAACCCTCTCGATCGAACTCGGCAAGCGCATTAGCGCTCACGACGGGTCGGTCAAATATCGGTTCGTCTCGGATCTGCCTTTCAAAGGTCGCGCGCCCCACCAGCTCGATGCGTTCGAGCGGAATGCAATCTTGGCTTTGCGCGCCAACCCGAAGGAGCCGATCATCGAAGTCTCGGGCTCACTGTTTGACCGGCAGGTCCGCGCCGCGGCCCCTGTCATAATGGGACAAGTGTGCGTGACATGCCATAACTCACACCCGGATAGCCCCAAGACGGACTGGAAGGTAGGGGATGTCCGAGGGATCCAGGAGATATCAGTCAATCAGCCTATTGCTGCGAATGTGCTGACCTTCAAGTATCTGCTCCTATATTTCGGTTTCGCGGCGGCGGCGGGCCTGACGTTCATTCTCCTGCAGCGTCGGCAGTCGGCGTTGATTCAGGGCATCAACAAGGAGCTTTCGGAGGCAAACGACTTCCTGGCCGCGATCTCATTGAAGATCGCCAAATACCTTTCGCCTCAAATTTACAAAAGCATCTTCAGTGGCCAGAAGGACGTCACCATCGCGACCGAGCGCAAGAAGCTCACGATCTTTTTCTCCGACGTCAAGGATTTCACCGCGATCGTGGAACGGCTCCAGCCCGAGGACTTGACGCTTCTCCTCAACGAGTACTTCACCGAGATGTCGACGATCGCGCTCAAACACGGCGGCACCGTCGACAAGTTCATCGGCGACGCACTTCTTGTGTTCTTCGGAGACCCCGAGACGCAAGGCATCGAGGAAGACGCGAGGGCCTGCTTGCGCATGGCTGTCGACATGCAGCGTCGGCTGGAGCAGTTGAACAGGGTGTGGCATGACCGCGGAGTTGAACGGCCCTTCCGAGCTCGCATGGGCATCAACACAGGCTATTGCAATGTCGGGAACTTCGGTTCCGATGATCGGATGGACTACACGATCATTGGAGCCGAGGCGAACTTGGCGGCCCGTCTGCAGTCGATTGCCGAGCCCGGCGGCATCTGCCTCAGCTATGAGACTTACGCGCTCGTGCGCGACCTTGTCCGGGCGCGTCCATTAGCACCGATTGCGATGAAGGGGATCAGCCGGGAGGTTGTCCCCTACGAAGTCGAGGGCCTCCTGGGTGAGCTCGCCCAGCGTCCTCAGGTCATCAGCGAGCACGCGACTGGCCTCGACTTGTTCCTCGATGTTGAGGCAATCGACGAGAACGGGGTCGAGCGGGCGAAGAAACGACTTTCGGAGGCGCTCCTGGCCTTATCCATCCGAACCAAGCCCGCCGCATTTTAGGTTCTTGAACGTGATGCAATCTGGACCGTGGAACGGGCAACCTACTTTCTGTTCGGTGACAGTCGGCTAACCCGTAGGACTAATGGGGAGCGCGACAAACCAGTAAGCGACGCTTGTGCTCTGCGTCGCGAGACTGTGGCACTCACGCCGCCTCGATGTCGGTCTGCGGAAAGTCGGCGCCTTTGAACATTAATGGCTGGTCAAAATGCCGGGCACAAGCATAGGCGAAACAGTCACCAAAGTTTAGCCGCGCCGGGTGCCGGCCCTTGCCGAAGCGATCGAAAGCCTCGAGCGCGAGGCGAGCCGTATTCGGCGGCACCGCGACCATGTCAATCTCCATCAATGAGAGATAGCTTTCGACGGCCTCAGCCGCCTCGCTGATTGCCAAGTCCAAGACTCTCGCGACCGCGATTGCAGCCTCCCATACCGCAAGTGGCGAGGTCAGCCGCTTTCTGGTCTGCTGCATGCGTGCAAGGAGTTCGCGCGCATCATCCTCGTTGGTCATCAGCGCCGTCAGAGCCGAGGCGTCGATGAACATCAGTCATTCTCGTACAGGCTGTCGCGAAACGCCTTGTCGGCGGGCTTGCCCTGATCGGGCTTGCCCCGGGCTCGCAGATCACGGCAGAACCTGACGCCGATCTCCACCAGGGACGGTCTAGCCTGTTCGCGCTCAAGCTCATGCGTGAGCGCGGCATGGACGGCCTCTGTCAGACCAGTCCTCTTAAGCGCGGCGACCCGGCGGGCCAGCGCGTCGGTCTCGGGATTCTTGATGTGGAACGCCATCACTCGCTCGTATAGCCGTTCAAGTGTACCGGTATATAGCAATTTGGATACACCGTGTGAAGGCTCCGCCAGCAGCGACCGGACGCGAAGCGAATCGGCCACGCCAGGCTGGATAGGGATCGTCCCATTGTGCCTACAGATCTCGAGCAATATCTGAGGTAACTTCCATAAATCACTTGTAGCACTCGCACTTTCGTACGGGTCTGGAAACTGCGCAGTCATCGTCTAGGCAGGCCCAGCAGCTTGCCGCTGGCGATAAAATGCGGGTTGGCGAAATCCTCGTCGTCGCTCTGGTTGCGCTTGCCGTAGGCGAGCGGCTCACCATCCAGCGTGCGCGTCATGCCGCCGGCGGCGCGTAGCACCGCATCACCCGCGGCCGTATCCCACTCCATGGTGCGACCGAAGCGCGGATAGATGTCCGCCTCGGCGCTGGCGAGGAGGCAGAATTTCAGCGATGAGCCGACTGAGACGATCTCGGCCGCGCCAAGCGCGCGGATATAGGCGTCGGTGTCCGGCGTGTTGTGGGACCGGCTGGCAACGACGGTCAGCGGCACCATACCGGCCCTCGCCGAAATCGGCTGGCGATCGACGATCTCATAGTCGTCATTGATCTCGATCGCTTCCGCTTTGCCCGGCCGGCCGGAAAAGAAGCGGCCGGTGCAAGGCGCGAAGACAACGCCGATCTCCGGCACGCCATGGCGAACCAGCGCGATGTTGACAGTGAAATCGGTCCTGCGGTTGACGAACTCCTTGGTGCCGTCGAGAGGATCGATCAGGAAGAAGGCGTCGCCGAGATCCGGTGCCATGATGCCGGCCGAAGCTTCTTCCTCGGCCACACACGGAATCTCGGGAAATGCGGCGCGCAGCCCGGCAAGAATAATCTTCTCGCTCTCGCGGTCAGCCTCCGTCACCGGCGAACTGTCCAACTTGCTGTCGACCGCACAGCCGGCACGAAAGACGCGCATCACCTCGCGCCCTGCCGCCAAGGCAAGGTGCTCGAAGACCGCGAGCATTGCTTCGGCGTCAGATACCGCCGCCGCTGTCATATTGGTCTTCGGCAATGTCCCGCTCGTCCAGCCAGTGTTCCAGGGTGTCCACCATCTCCTCGGCCGATTTGCCGAGTGTCTTGAGATGAATTTCGGGTTTTTCCGGCACCTCATACGGTGAATCGACGCCGGTGAAATTCTTGATCTCGCCGTTCAACGCCCGCGCATAGAGGCCCTTCGGATCGCGCCTGGCACATTCCTCGAAAGGTGTGTCGACAAACACCTCGACGAATTCGCCATCGGCCATCAATTCGCGCGCCATGCGTCGCTCGGCGCTGAACGGCGAAATGAACGACACGATGACGATCAGCCCGGCGTCGGCCATCAGGCGCGCCACTTCGGCGACGCGGCGAATGTTCTCGACCCGATCGGCGTCGGTGAAGCCGAGATCGCGGTTGAGGCCGTGACGGACGTTGTCGCCATCCAGAATGTAGGTATGGCGCCCGGTGGCGAACAGCTTTTTCTCGAACAGATTGGCGATGGTCGACTTGCCCGAGCCTGACAGCCCGGTAAACCAGAACACCGCCGGCCGCTGGTTCTTCATATCGGCGCGGGCGCGCTTGCCGACATCGAGCGACTGCCAGTGGATGTTTTCGGCGCGACGCAGCGAATGCAGGATCATGCCGGCACCGACCGTGGCATTGGTGATGCGGTCGATCAGGATGAAGGCGCCAGTGGTGCGGTTCTCGGCAAACGGATCGAAGGCGATCGGCGACCGCGTCGAGATGTTGCAGATGCCGACTTCGTTCATTTCAAGCGACTTGGCCGCCTCATGGGCAAAGTCGTTGACGTTGACCCGGTACTTCAGGTCGGTGATGGTGGCGCTGGTCTGGTCGGTCTCGGTGCGCAAGATGTAGGAGCGGCCGGGCAGTAGCGCGTGTTCGTCGAACCAGACGATGTTGGCGGCGAACTGGTCGGCGACCTGCGGCCGCGCTGCCGGTGATACCAGCATATTGCCGCGAGAGACCTCGACCTCGTCGTCGAGGACAAGGGTGATGGCCTGGCCGGCGATAGCCTGCTGAAGGTCGCCGCCATGCGAGACGATGCGCCTGACACGGGAGGACTTGCCGGATTTCGCGACGACCACCTCGTCGCCCGGCGCAACCGATCCGGACGCTATGGTGCCGGCGAAGCCGCGGAAATCGAGATTGGGACGGTTCACATATTGGACGGGAAAGCGGAATGGCAATTCGACCGCGGCCTCGTCGACCGAGACGGTTTCGAGATGTTCGATCAGTGTCGGGCCGGAATACCAGTCCGTCCTATCGGAACGACCGGTAACGTTGTCGCCATAGCGGGCCGACATCGGAATGGGCACGATCGACTGGAAACCGAGCTCGCGTGAGAACTGGCCGTAATCCGCGACGATCCGCTCGAAAACCGCTTTGTCGAAGCCGACAAGGTCGATCTTGTTGACGGCGAGCACGATGTGGCGGATGCCAAGCAGCGAGGCGATGATCGAATGCCGCCTTGTCTGTCGCAGTACGCCCTGTCGGGCATCGATCAGCACGATGGCAAGATCGGCGGTGGATGCGCCCGTCGCCATGTTGCGGGTGTACTGTTCGTGGCCGGGCGTGTCGGCGACGATGAACTTGCGCTTTGGCGTGGCGAAGAAGCGATAGGCGACGTCGATAGTGATGCCTTGCTCGCGCTCGGCCTCGAGGCCGTCGACCAGCAGCGCGAAGTCGACGTCGTCGCCGGTGGTGCCGTGCTTGCGTGAATCGCGCTCGAGCGTGGCCAGCTGGTCCTCGAAAATCTGCTTGGTGTCGGAAAGCAGGCGCCCGATCAGCGTCGACTTGCCGTCGTCGACCGAACCGCAGGTCAGGAAGCGCAGCAGCGACTTTCGTTCCTGCGCCGCCAGATAGTCGCGGACGCCGTCGGTTGGGGCGAGACTCTTGGCCATGATGTGGCGCATGCTCAGAAATACCCCTCGCGCTTCTTCTTTTCCATCGAGCCGGCTTCGTCGCGGTCGATCAGGCGACCTTGCCGCTCGGACGTGCGCGCGGTGAGCATTTCGCCGACTATCGCCTCCAGAGTGTCGGCGTCCGAGTCGATCGCGCCGGTCAGCGGATAGCAGCCGAGCGTGCGGAACCGCACCATCCGGTTCTCCACTGTTTCGCCGGGCCGCAGCTGCATGCGCTCATCATCCCTAAGGATAAGCATGCCATCACGTTCGACGACCGGCCGCTCCTTGGCCAGATACAGCGGCACGATCGGGATGTCTTCTTGGAGAATGTACTGCCAGATGTCGAGCTCGGTCCAGTTCGACAACGGGAACACCCGGATCGATTCACCGGCAGCGATGCGGGTGTTGAAAATCTTCCACATCTCCGGCCGCTGGTTCTTCGGATCCCAGGCATGCTGGGCGTTGCGGAACGAGAAGATGCGTTCCTTGGCGCGCGACTTCTCCTCATCGCGTCGCGCGCCGCCGAAGGCAGCGTCAAACCCGTATTTGTCGAGCGCCTGCCGCAGCGCCACCGTCTTCATCACATGCGTATGCGTGTTGGAGCCGTGGTCGAACGGATTGATGTTGTCGCGCACGCCGTCTTCATTGACATGGACCAGGAGGTCGAAGCCGAGCTTTTGCTGCATCTGGTCGCGAAAGGCGATCATTTCGCGGAATTTCCAGGTCGTGTCGACATGAAGAAAGGGGAAGGGCGGCTTGGCCGGATAAAACGCCTTCATCGCCAGGTGCATGAGCACGGACGAATCCTTGCCGACCGAATAGAGCATCACCGGCTTGGCGAAAGCCGCGGCGACCTCGCGAAAAATATGGATGGATTCGGCCTCAAGCCGCTGAAGGTGCGTAAGCGCGATGTTCATGGACTGTAAGCGTTCTCTCGTGCCGTCCGCGCAAGAGCTTGCATCATCAATAGGCGCAATTTTCAGCCGCCCGGTTCAAGCCGCACTTCTGGACAAATCTATTTTCGTGCAGGCCTTCTAGCAGATCGCTCCTGTCCAGAACAATGCAAGACAAGCCTGCAGCCGATTGGTTCGGGAATGAATTTTCCATGCAGCGAGCGAAATCGGGAAATTCCTGCCCAGCGAGCCGTTACTCCTAGGAGGGGCAGGAAAATACTGCCTGGGCTGTGGCCGCTGCATCTTGTCGTGGTGCATCCCATTTGTTATCGAAACCTTGGCTGCCAGCGCGCCATTTGACCTCGGAGGCAAGGTCCGGTTCATCTTTGGCCTGATCGAGGCGGTGCAGCCTGCGGCGGAAACGAGCAGATCGAGTGGCCGCGAGCGCGGGAGCGATGATTCCGGCTACGCCGGATCGAGCTGAGGCCGGCCGACTACAGTGATCTCTCGAAGCTGAGTCAAATAGACACGCTCGACCGAGCTATTAACGACTTGGCCTCGCGTGGTGACGATAAGCCTCACACAGCACCCACTCGCGCCTCGCCAAGCCGCTCGCCTGTAAAGTGGTCGCGGCGGATCGGCCCCCACCACCATTCGTTCTGGAGATACCAGTCGACCGTTTTGGCGAGGCCGCCGGCGAATGTCTCGCGCGGCGCCCAGCCCAGATCCAGCCGTATCTTGGAGGCGTCGATCGCATAACGGCGGTCGTGGCCAGGGCGATCCGCGACAAATGCGATGAGATCGCGATACCGCCGAGAACCGGAACGCGGCCGTCGGTCGTCCAGAATGCTGCAGATTGCCTCGACCACCTCGATGTTGCTGCGTTCCGAGCCGCCACCGACATTGTAGCTCTCGCCGACTACACCTCGGGTAGCGATTATAGCCAAGGCGCGGGCGTGGTCGTCGACGAAGAGCCAATCGCGCACGTTACTGCCGGCGCCGTATACCGGCAGCGGCTTCTCCTCGAGAGCGTTCAAAATGACGAGCGGGATCAGCTTTTCGGGAAACTGACAAGGACCGTAATTGTTCGAGCAGTTCGACAGCACGACCGGCAGGCGGTAAGTTCTATGCCACGCACGCACCAGGTGGTCGGATGCGGCCTTTGAAGCCGAATACGGCGAGGATGGCGCGTATGGTGTCTGTTCAGTAAAAACACTGTTATCGAAAGGCAAATCGCCGAACACCTCGTCGGTCGAAACGTGGTGGAAGCGGAACCGGCTTTTTCTCTTGCCGGGGAGCCTGCGCCAATATTCCAGCGCCGAATTCAGCATTCGGTAGGTTCCAACAATGTTGGTCTCGATAAACGCAGCGGGCCAGTCGATCGACCGGTCCACATGGCTTTCGGCGGCCAGATGCATGACAATGTCGATCTCATCGCGATTTAGAATGTCCAGAACCGCCCTCGCGTTACAAACGTCGGCGTGCTCGAACTTATAATTGTGGGCGTTCTCAATAGCTCGCAGCGACGCTAGGTTTCCTGCATACGTAAGCTTGTCGAGATTGGTCACGCGATGGGCCGGATTGCTGCACAAGTGCCGGCAGACTGCTGAGCCGACAAAGCCGGCCCCCCCGGTTACAAGAAAGTTCATGCGACCCTCCTCAGGCAATCACGGGCCGCTCATGCGAACTACTCGGCGGCCACTGTGGGCGCCCCGAATTCTTATCCAAAAACCGAACACTTATCCAAAATTAGAAATCCCCCAGTTATCAAAGGGCATTCGATGCCCGAAACGGATTGCGCAATCATGCTTCGGCAAGTAGGTATCGGTGACCTCCATACAGCGCCTCGGCGTCCGGGACGATGGCGAAGAAAAACGCAAATGGGAAGTGAAGGGCCTAGACCAACAACGTCCAGGCCTAAGTGTGAAAACCGTTTCTCGTTGAAGGTGAGGAAGAAGAAGCCCCGCGCACCCTAAACATTTCGGCACGATTTCCCCCACCCCTTCGAGATCTCAAGCACCGACGAACCGGCGACTGACTGCAGTCGGCACCGCTAAAGCGATGCGGCCTTAACTGGTGACCTCCTCGACATTTCTACGGGAACAAACAGCTTGTCACCATCGTGGTCGATCTCGATCACCTCGCGCTTGCGGGTAAAACGTTCCGCAAATCCTTTGTGGAAGATGATCGCGTTCATATACGCGAACGTCATCGCCAGCGCCTCGGTTCGCAGCGGGTAGTCAACCAGCGAATGAATAAGAAGAAAAGATACTGAGAGAAACGCCGCCTTCTGAAGAGAATCGCGGCGAGCCCTAGCCAATGTCATCAAAAGCAAGACAAAGTAACCTATCATCAAGGAAATAACAAAGATTCCCCCTTCGAAGGCTATCTCAAGGTAATCATTGTGGGCATGGTTAACATAGTTGCTGAAAATCATGCCTTCTCTCTCGTATATTTGATAGGCTTTTTGAAAGTTGCCGAAGCCCACTCCTGTTGGCCAATTCTCCTTTATTCCTTCTATTGTGGTGCGGGCGAATTCTCCCCGCCCGAATGCCGGATCGACCACTTCTGCATCGATCTTAGTCCAAGCGCCTATCGTGTAGATCGAAAGCGCTATGAAAATTAGGAGAATACCAAATCCACTCGCCCTGGAACGGGCTGAAAGAAAGATGACGGACAATACGGTTATCGCCAGTCCTATCAGAACACCGGCGCGGGAACCGGCTGCTAAAAGCAGCAGCAAAAGCGCGATCAAGCCGAAAGATCCGGACAATAGATGCCCGCGGAACAGACCGTAATAGACTGCGAAGGGAATAGACACAAAAAGCAACGCCGAAAAATGGTTCACGTTAGCAAAAAGCCCGGCATTGATCGTAAAAGGCAACAGTCCTATAATAGCAATGTCGTCAGAGAGTGAATATTGAATCGCTCCCGCCAAACCGTTGCAGATAACACCCATGAAGAAAAACGGAAGAAGCGCGCTGACCTGCTCGGCACGTAAACGCAATACGGCCAAAAAAAACGCAGCACAGGCAAGAAGATAAACCAGACATTCGACCGTGCGGCCGACCCCAACGCTGATAAACCGAAATCGGCTTTCTCCAATCCAGGGATCTCCGAGCAGAAGCTCTGGCCGCAACCCGTTGAATATTGTCGCCGGCAGTGGGACGATTTGCAAAACTGCCAATGCTGCGGCTAAAATCAGCAGCCACAGAGCCGATTGCGAGCTTCTTTGGCCAGAGGTTTGGGTAAAAACGGCCGCCGCCGAGACAATTGCAGCAACCTCGATCAAAGTGTCCGTATAGAGGCCGCTCGCGGTACCACCGCCGATCAGCAGCGACATGAACAACACCGACCCGAGAAGATATTTATCCCATTCCGAAGGCCGGTCGTTCAAGATGGAAGTCTCTCGATGCTCAATTTGTGCATTATCAATGTACCGACATATCGAAACCGCCAGCTCTCGGCAATGGCGGCGGTTTGCAGCCTGAGCAACTGCAGCGGACACGGAGACGGTCCAACCGAAAAATCCTGGCTGAGGTTCTGACGATTATACGTGCCTTCCGGAATATTGAATCGCGCTATTTCTCCAGCCGGGTCAACACATCTGATCGACCAGAATAATTCCTTTGGAAGCTTAAGATTCCTTGCGGAGGCAGCCAGGGAGATCCTGTAGGAGCCAGGAGGTAGCTCAATGTACTGCTCGAGAGCTGTCTTCTTGACTGGCGTATTCAAGAAACGGACCGTTGCACCACCTTCGCCCTCGACTGCGTGGTCGGAGGCTGCAAATGTAACTTCCAATCCCGATTGATCGCGGAGTTGCCAATCGAACGGTCTGCCGCTCGCCACTGGTTCGAACGTTCCATTGAAAATGTACCCCCCCAACTTCCTCTCCTGATCAGAGAGGCTGAACAGAAACAACCGATAAGCTGGTTCATATTTCTTTTGAAGGATATAGCCGCTAATCACCACGGAAAGTTCGCTCGATTTTGGCGGTGCGGTTGTGCCTGACAAGTCAAGCAGAAGCCGATTTGCGAAGTCGAGTCCCTCGGGAGTTTTGCTAAGAGCCGCGATTAGCCTAGGCCTCCAGGGCGCCTCGGTCCCGAGGGCTGTCAGCACAGCTTGGTATCCATCAGGATTCGAGAGAATTGCCGGCATGCCGCCAGCGATCGCCGGAAATTGGTCCGGCCATCGCCGTAGCAAAATGTCGATCTCGCCAATGGCCTTTGTCAAATGGCCTATTTCTACGGCACGGCTAATGGATCTCTGTAACGCATGGATTTCTGTTTTGGACAGTTTTCTTGCTTGATCAAAGAGTGCATAGGCTTCGTCCTTTTCGCCCTGCCGGTATTTGATCTCGCCGATCAGGCTATAGAGACGCGCGTCCGCAAGATCAAAGCTAAGCGCTCCACGGGTCTTGGCAAGCAATAGATCAAGATTGGGAGGATTATTCGTGTCGTTCAGGTCGCTGGTGATTTCAGCTATCAACGCATCAGCGTTGAACGGATCCAGCGCAAGAGAGACGGCCGGCGTTTCAGTTTCAAGAAATCGACTTAGCCCGATCGAGGAAACCACCAACACTAGAACGGATGCGACGAACCAGGCGACTGAGCGCCGGAGATTCTGCATAAGCGGGCTGGCCTGCTCCATCATCGACTTTGCCCTCAATCTTCGGAGTACCCGTGTCCGTGCCGTAGTTGTAATACTGGTAATTCATGTACTTGTATGCGTAGTTGTAGTCGAACTTATTCACCGCAAACTTGGACATCGCAGCGCCGACTACGTTGGCGCCCGCTGCCCGCAGGCGCTTCAACGCCGTCTTAGCCGACTTACGCGTCACTTGATTGGTAGAGATCACCATCAATGTGCCCTCAGCAAGCCGGCTGAGGATGGGCGCATCCGAGAGGCCGACGATTGGCGGCGCATCGATTATGACGAGATCGAAGCGCTTGCCGAGATTTGTGACGATCAGAGCCATTTTCGGTGACGAGAGCAGGTCCGCGGGGTTTGGTGGGATTGTTCCAGACGTCAGGACGGTCACGTTGGGATATTTCGTCGCCCTGAAGATGCTGGCCAGATCCTCCTTGCGGACGGTATTTGTTAGCAGATTGCTGAGCCCAATCGTATTATCCAGGCCAAACAGGCGGTGAAGGTTCGGTTTCCGGAGGTCGCCGTCGACAATAAGCACTCTTGCACCAAGTGCCGCAAAATCCTGCCCAAGCTTGAATGATGTCGTAGACTTGCCCTCGGAGGGCTCCGAACTTGTGACAACCAGCGATCGTGGCGCGCCTTCCGCACCCGAGAATTGCAACGATGTTCGAAGTGAACGGTAGGCTTCCGACAAGCCGGACTTCTGATCGGCGATACTGGCCATGAGTTCTCGGTCGTCGACGAGCGGCAAGATGCCAAGCATCGCCAGCCCCAGCTCTTTTTCGACCTGTTCAGGGTTGGTGAAGGTGTTGTTCAATAGCTCAATGACGTAAATAACCGATGCGCTCAGGACCATGAAAAGAGCAAGGGCGATCGCTACATTGATAGTTAACCGAGGAGAATATGGGTGATCTGGCAACGCCGCGAAATCTACCACTGCCGCGCTTTGCGTCTTGAGTTCCGAGCTGACACCCACTTCATTCAGCTTGGCTATAAGATTGTCGTACTGCGACCGATTTGAATCAACTTCGCGTTTCAGAATGGTGTATTTGATGTTCTTGTCGTTGAAAATAACCTGCTGCTTTTCCATTTCGGCAAGTTTGGCCTTAAGGTCAGCCTCTTTGTTCTGCGCTTCCTGGTATTTCAACCGAAGTGAATCCGTAATGGCAAGCACGCCGTTGTTATAGAGACGCTGCAATTCCTTGATCTGAGATTGAAGCTGTTGCATTTCTGGAAAACCAGGCTTCAGAATGCCTAGCTTCTGTTGATACTGGCTGGTCAGGTCAGCCAGTTTTTCGCTAAGCTTCTGCAAGCCTTCGCTTTCCAACACGGGAGAGAGGCTCGCTCCACGACCTTTGTCTATCTGGTCTACCACCCGTCCCGCATCGAGACGGTCCTGGATTGCCGTCGCAAGCGCCGTGTTTAGCGCCTCGATGTTCGACCCTATCAGCGATTTGTCGTCACCGGTTATCGTGATGCCGGCATCCTTCGCATAAGCGACCAGCTCTTCTTCCGATTTCTGAAGCTTCTGCTTCACCTGCAGGACCTGCTCCTGAATGAACTGTCGCGCCAGGTCGGACGTCTCACTTGTCTGATCGAGACGTTGATCAATAAAACTTTGCGCGACCTGGTTGGCGACGTCGCTGGCATATTTCGGTTTCTGATCGACGAACGTGATCGACAGCAGGCTCGTGTTGGGAACCAGATTGACTGTGAGATCATTTAGAACACGTTTGATTGCAATTTCCTCGCGCTGCTCTGGAGTTTTCTCCTGAATGGAAGGCGATTTTGACACTCCGAACGCGCGATAGAAAATATTGCTAACTGAAAAGTCCGGCGTGGGGAACAAGAAATCCGGCTTTTCGGTGAGCCCCAATTGGAACACAACCCGCTGGGCCAACGCCCGGCTTTTGAGCTTCTCGCGTGCAGTCTGAAAGGCTCGTACATCGCTGTTTTCAGACACCACCTCAATATCCTGGAAGACCTTGGCCGAAGGCACCAGAACCTCCAATTGAGTTGTCGCCTGATATTTTGGCGTCTGCATCATCGTTACGACGACGCCGGCAACAACCCCAGCTGCCGCAAGCATGACGATCAGCCACCGATATTGGACAACGTAAAAGAGCAGTTTGAGCGGGCTAAAGCCCTCGTCCTGTTCCGAATAATCGCGACCGTACGGGCTAAAGTTTTGCGCACCGTCATAATAGAGGTCGGCGGACAGGGCCTGGCCATGTCCTGGACCTGCGATTTGATGCTGCCTGTTGCGATCGAGCATGGTGCGAGGTGATCCTAGATTTTCAGTCCTGAATTTCTGCCGCCGTGAATCACAAGCCGGGGACCACAGCAAGCCGGGCTGCACTTGATGCAACACCGAGGGCGTCCTTGAGATTGTTCATCGCAATTTTCGATTTCGAGGCGAAGACCACAATCTTGTCGCCACCATAGATGCGCGGATTGCGGCTTTTGCCACCACGAATCTCCTCGACGTTGTAGTTAGCAACCAATGTATTTGGGCCGACATTGCGATAGACAAAAACCTTTTTTGCGTCCCCAACGGTATTGAACCCCCCAGCGAGGGCGATCGCATCGATGAGAGAAGAATTGCTCGACACTGGATAAATACCGGCCTTGTTGACTTCGCCGTCGACGGTAATGCGCTGTCCGATCGATTCCTTGACGAAGATCGTGACGTCGGGAGACTGCAGGTATTTGGACCCGTAGTCGGTCTCGATCTCCTGCTCCAACTGACGGACGGTCTTCCCTGCCGCGGTAATCGTGCCGATAAGCGGAAGCGAAATCTGGCCGCCAGAGTCGACTTGAACCGTTCTGTTCAAGTTGTCGACCTGAAACACATTAACCTCCAGCACATCGTTCGGCGACAGAGGCTGCTCGCTGCCGTTCTGTGTATTTTGCGGCGCAGGCAGTTCCTTCACCACCTGTAGAGCGCCGCCGCCCGAAAGTGGAGCGGATGATGATGTCAATTGCAGCGCATCGACCGCACCCGAAGAGGATGGGGTCGTCGACGGGGTGCTCGTGCATGCCGAGATTGCCAGTGATGCAAGCAAGGCAAACATTGTGACCATATGTCTTCTTACGAAACGGAAAACGCCCATCACACTGTCCCGCCCTTGAACAAGCGGCCCAATCCAAAACGGCCGGCGTTGCCGGCATTAGGTTTTTTTGGACGTGCTTTTCCGACCGGCTCGATGGGCCGGTTCGCCAATATTTCGCCTGGACGTTTCAACACCATGTTACGGGCCTCGTCTTCCCCACATCGCTTGGCAGCAGCAGCAACCGCCTGTGAAAGGCCAGGACGCCGGCGTGTAGCGCTATGCGTGTCCGATGCGATGATGTCCACCCTGCCCTCGTCAATCAGCTTTTCCGAATAATAAAGCGCCGTGCGTCCAAAAGCACCAACAATCGAGTCTGCGGTAAGCTGGATAAGACAACCCACTGCATTCAACCTCTCGATAACGTCGTAATTCGTTTTGATCCAGGTCAAACGCTCAGGATGAGTAAGAATCGGGATGAAGCCGGCATTTATCAGGCGTAGAGCAAGATCCTCCATTCGTGGAGGCAGAACATGATGCGGCGGTTCGAACAGAAAATAACGGGACCTGTTTAAAGTCGGTACACTGCCAGCCGCTAATTGATCCGGAAGATCCGGCGCTATGTGAACATCGGCGCCGACATAAAGAGCAAGCGGTATGGCGGCGTCGCGCAGCGCCTGGTGCAACTCTTGAACCGCCCGGACGATGTTCGATGTTCCGTTTTCGTATACGCCGGGCGTCACGTGCGGTGTGCACGCCATGTGGGTCGTTCCGTCGGCCACCGCCAATCGAGCCATTTCCAGCGATTCGGCAAGACTGGGCGAGCCGTCATCGAGGCAGGGCAAGATATGGGAATGCAGATCGATCATGGGCGTTTGTGACTGCAACAAAGAAATGTAGCGACGTCATCCCAAAAAAACATAAATGCGTCACCCGCCGCACAGCGAGTGGCGCATGTGTCAAGCTCATGCGATGCGATGAAGCCTAGGCTCCAGCTACTGGCTGACAGAGTTGCCATCATACAGGCCGACAACAGCGCCACCCAACAGAGTTGGCAGAGTTGGCGCAAGGCGAAGTCCCGATGTGACAGCGCTACCCACATGCCGCCTTCCCCGGGATCGACTTTAACCGCCGCCGGAATGTCGAGACTGCAGTTCGCACTGACACGCAACGGCGAAGCGGACGATTGCGATTCGGCCATGTTGGCTGGCGGGACTGGCACCCCCGCCCTTCGCCTCCCGGCCGCAAGCCTCAGACATCCGCACGTCGCCTTGGCTTAAGCGATCCGACTAATATACTGGCTACAACACCAGCATGAACGCCAAGGCCATTCCATCTAACAACAGACACGCAGCAGAAGCGCCATGCGCCCCTGCTACCGTTGCCCTATTTACGGTCAACTTAGTCGCTAACGGCGTGGCCGTTGTCGTTGTCCTGCGTTGCCGCCAGAATACCAGCACCGCCGGCCAACCCAAGGAAGATCCACAACGGCTTGTTGTTGGTAATGCCCCCGGAATTGCCAGTTTGGGCGGTGTGCTCAGAACCGAGGACATTGAGGCAGATCTTGTTCTCGACACGCGAAATATCGAGCGTCGAATTCGCCGGGACGCTCACATTGCAGCCACCGACCTGAACCGAAGCCGAGCCCTTGGCGCCAACCACGACACGACTGCCAAAATCCAGCGCGCCGCCCGCTTGCGCCGGGCCATAGCCAGCCACCTGCGAGATCATCACGTCGCCATTGACGCTGCCGAGCGATCCAATCGGATTTACGCCATTATAGGCGGTTGCACAGGTGCACGACCCATCCTGCGCGAAAGACGACACCGGGGCGAAGCCGGCCAACACAACAACTCCGGCCAACACACTTTTCACAACTAGGTTCATCCGCATCAATCCTTCTGTCCCACGTTACCTGAGGCCCGCCGAACCGCTAAGGTACTGAAAAGCGCGTAACAGCTTTTTGCGCGAATTCCAACCCGTTTCGCAGTTGCGAGATATTTTTCGGTTTCGGTGTGGTTGATCGAACACACTATTAGAATATCGTAATTTGTCGGCCGTGAACAATGAGAGGGATCAGGCTTCGAGTTCCTTCGGCTGACTTTGGAGGGCGGCGATGAGAAGCCACAAAAGATCCTTCAGCCACCTGAGCACGAGGGAGAAGTTGTAGCCTGCGGCGGCCAGGATGGCGTTGACCGCGTCGCCCTGCTTGCCGGCGAGGTAGTTGCGGCCCATCCGGTGCTCGGCTGCTCGGCCTTGATGTGGCCGATCACGGGCTCGATGGCGGAGCGGCGGCGCATCTGGCGCTTGATGACCGGGGTGACGCGGCGTTTCTGGCCGCTGGTGAAGACCCTGAACGTGTGGCTCTCCGGTGCGTTGTGGCCGCGATAGCCGGCGTCGGCGAGGATGCGGCTGATCTCGTTGCCGATGGCCTTTTCCATGTCGGGGATGACGCTTGCGAGCGTGTGGCCGTCATAGGGATTGCCGGGCAGCGCTTTTGCATGCAGGGCGAACTGGCCGCCCTTCGAGCGCTTCAGCGTGGTGGCCACCGACACCTTCACGCCGAACTCGTAGGGCGCATGCACCTTGCCCTTGCCGATGCATTCCACCTCGTGCGCGTGAAGGCTGTAGATCTTGCGGCCGCGCTGGCGCTGACGCTGCTGGAGAACGGTGGCGGCCTGGTAGAGCGGCCATTTGAAGAGCGCGTCCAGCTCCGCATCGCCGGCGATCTGGCGGGAGATGTCGCGAAGGGTCCGGCCGAGATAGGTCTTGAGCCTGCGCAGCGCCTTGTTGGCCCGGTTGAACTGCTTGGCGTGGGCATAGCGCTGGTGCTTGATCAGCGCCAGCTTGCCGACCCGCACATAGCTCTGGCGCAAATTGAGACCCGTCTTCTTGGCCAGCCTCACCAGCCGTTCACGCGCCCGGTGGATGAGCTTGGCGTCGGTCGGGAACATCACGTTCTTCGGCTGCACGGTGGTGTCGACGATGACCTGGCGCGTGTCGGCCGGCTTCATCGCCCCGGTCTTGACCGCAAGACTGAGGCTTTCCTGCAAGAGCGCCACGATCCGCTCCTCGCCCATGCGACTGCGCCAGCGCGTCATCGACGAGCGGTCGAACGGCAGTTCGTGGCAGAAGAATTCCTCGCCGCAAAGATACTGGAAGTGGGGGTTCTCCACCCAGCGCTCGCACAGCACCTCGTCCGACGGTTGAAGGTGTGCTTGAGGATCGCCAGCCCCGCCATCAGCCGGGTCGGCAGCGGCGGCATGCCAGGGCCGTCCGAATAGACGGCGCCGAAACGCTCCTCCAGAACCGGTCAGTCGATCGCCTGCGCCAGCCGCACCAGCTCGTGCTTCATGTTGATGATCTGATCGAGCCTGGAGCGGAACAGGTCCTGCTCTCCCGTCTCGCGCTTTTCGCGTGGCCTGGACATTCGCCATCCCCTCGATTCGCCGCCGCCGAACCGAGTGAAATCACGCTCCGTAGCGCAAGGGAATCGCAAAACCGAATTGCAGGAAAACAGCGCCCAAACACCGCAAATCCTGCAATTCCAAAGCCGCCATCCGCCTCAATCAACATGCCAGATCAACGGCTTGCGGGTAAGCGCGTAGCTGATGCCGTTTAGCGCTGGTAGTTCCAAGGCATGAGCGCCTCGATATCGCTGTTTGGCCAGCCATTGGCGATGCGCTCGAGGGTCTGGGTGAGCCAGGCGTACGGATCGACCTGATTCATCTTGGCGGTGGTCAGCAGCGTGGCGATGGTGGCCCATGTCCGTCCACCGCCGTCGGAAGCAGCGTCATAATGCCGGGAATCCGGGCTTCGACGTTGTCGTCACCTATCCATTCCATCCGTTGGTTGGGCAGACCGTTGCGGTGGTCGGTGAGCATGATCATGACGGCATCCGCCACCTTTTGGTTCGGCAGCCGCACGGCGGAAGCTTCCATCTTCCGGACTGGATGGCCGCCCCACAGGCCGGTTCGGTTGCGATCGTTGCCGCGCCCCGACTTTCGCTCACACACCTCCTCGAACTTCGCGCACTTCTCGATCATCTCGTAGGCTCTCTTCCAAGAGACTCGATCTCCGGAGGAGGACATGCCGATGAAGAATCCGCTGCGCACCCAACTGGATTTGTTTGTGCCCACCATACCGCCGGCCAAGATGTCGGGCGAGGAACGCGTAAAGGCGGTGGTGCTGTTGCAGTCTCTACTCGTCGAAGCAGCGTCCGTGCCGGGCGTCGGACTGTCGATCCCGAACCGGAAGGAGGCGGGTGATGAGCAAGATTACCGCTGAGCACCTTTGCCGCAGCGCCATCATCTACATCCGGCAATCAACGTCCTACCAGGTCGTAAACAACCTTGAGAGCCAGCGTCGCCAATATGGCCTAGCTGAGCGGGCTCGGCAGTTGGGTTGGGATGATGTGCAAATCGTCGATGACGATCTCGGCCGATCCGGCGCCGGCACGGCTCGGCCCGGCTTTGAGAAGCTGTTGGCGGCCATCTGCGAAGGTCGTGTCGGAGCGGTCGTCTCGCTGGAGGCGTCGCGGCTGGCGCGCAACGGCCGTGACTGGCACACCTTGCTTGAGTTCTGCGGGTTGGTCGGGACATTGATCGTAGATGAAGATGGCGTCTACGATCCGCGTCTGATCAACGATCGTCTGCTGCTTGGCATGAAGGGCACGATGAGCGAGATGGAGCTTTCGGTATTCCGGCAGCGCTCCATCGAGGCGCTCAGGCAGAAGGCTCGCCGGGGGGAACTTCTGCTGACTGTGGCTGTCGGCTATGTCAAAGCGGATGATGGGCAGCTCGACAAGGATTCGGATCGTCGTGTCCAGGACGGCATTGCTCTGGTGTTCCGCAAGTTCGCCGAGTTGCAGTCGATCCGGCAGGTTTTGCTCTGGTTCCGGCAGGAGCAAGTTCTAGTTCCGGCCGTCGTTCAGGGCCGCGGCAAACACGCGATTGAATGGAAGGTGCCGGTCTATCACACGCTGCACCACATGCTGACCAATCCGGTCTATGCCGGCGCCTACGCATTTGGCCGGCGCGGAACGCGCGTTGTAATCGAAGGCGGCCGCAAGCGCGTGATGCGTGACAGCATGCGCCGGAACTGGAAGGACTGGGAGGTTTTGATCCGCAGCCACCATGAGGCATATATTTCCTGGGAGGAGTTCGAGAGGAATCAGCACTTGATCGCCGACAACGCCAACGGCAAGAGCTACCTTGGGCGCGGGGCGATCCGCCGCGGAGAAGCCTTGCTGCCAGGCCTATTGCGCTGCGCACGCTGCGGCCGTCGATTGCATGTCGCTTACAGCGGCAAAGGCGGAAACACCCAACGTTACGTCTGTCGCGGCACCTTCAGCGACAAGGCCGTCGACAACTGCATCCGCTTCGGCGGTATGCGGGTTGACCGGGCAGTCGTCCAGGAGGTTCTCGGTCGACTGCAGCCGCTCGGCATCGAGGCGGCGCTGGCTGCCATGGAGGTGCAAGGCCAGGAGCATAGTGACAAGCGACAGCAGGTCGAGAATGCTTGCCGGCAGGCCCGGTACGAGGCGGAGCGTGCACGCCGCCAATACAATGCGGTCGATCCCGAGAACCGGCTTGTCGCCGGCGAACTCGAGCGACGCTGGAACGAGAAGCTGACCCACCTGGGCGAGCTTGAGGAGGAGCTGGACCGCTTGGCCCCGCTGCAAGCACCAACGGTCTCCGCCGACGATCGTGCAAGGCTGATGGCTCTGGGGAAGGACCTCGCCCAGGCATGGGACAGTCCGGGCGCTTCGAACGAGACGCGCAAGAAGATCATTCGCTTGTTGGTCAAGGAGATCATCGTCGATGTCGTGGACGATAGTCTGGCGCTCATCATCCATTGGCAAGGTGGCGATCACACACGTCTCATCGTGAAGAAGAACAAGGTCGGGCAAACCCGCTGGACGATCGAAGGCGATACCCTTGATCTTGTTCGGGTACTGGCCCGCCAGATGTCGGATCTGTCCATCGCCGCCATCCTCAATCGCGCCGGCAAAAGGACAGGGAAGGACAATAGCTGGACGCGTAGTAGGGTGTGCAGTCTTCGCAACACCCATGGCATTGCGCCATACCGCGACGGCGAACGTGCGGAGCGTGGCGAAGCAACGCTCGACGAAGCCGCGGGGATTCTCCAGGTCAGCCCGTCGACAGTTCGTCGCATGGTCAACCGCGGCACGTTGGCAGCGAATCAACTATGCAAAGGGGCACCCTGGATCATTCACCTCTCGGATATCGAGAATGATGCCGTTCGGCGTGAAGCTGATGCGCGGCGATCACGGCGTCCGGCGTCTCATGATCCGCGCCAAAATGTCTTTAATTTATAAGGCGATCGACAGATGAGCAGTATATCGCACCGCCGTCGCTGCCAGCGAAGAGGCTGTTCTTTCGGGTGATTGTCTGTGGCCTGATCGCGCGCTCGACGGTGTTGGAGTCGATTTCGATGCGGCCGTCGGTGAGGAAGCGCTCCAGCGCGGCACGCCGGCCGAGCGCATAGCGGATCGCCTCGGCGGGCTTCGATTTTCCCGACAGCTTCGGCAGCTCCTTTTCCCACAGCGCAAAGAGAGCGGCAACGACGGCGGCGGATTTCTCCTGACGCGCAGCTATCCGAACTACCGGGTCCTGGCCGCGCACGGCCTCCTCGGCGGCCCACAGCGGGGCCATCTGCGCCACCGTCTGCGAGGCAATAACGGAGGAGCCTGCGGCATGCAGTTCGTAGAACTTGCGCCGCACGTGCGACCAGCACGCCGCCAGCGTCACGCCGTCATTGCCCCGATCCGATCGGGCCAGCCGGTTATAGGCGGCGTATCCGTCGACCTGCAGGATGCCGCGATAGCGGTCCAGATGGCGGGCGACACATTCGCCGGCACGGCTGTCTTCGAAGCGGTAGGCGACGATGGGCGGTCCGCTGCCACCGAACGGCCGATCATCGCGGAGATAGGTCCAGAGGTAGGCCGTCTTGGCCTTGCCCGATCCTGGGGCCAGCGTTGGGAGCGTGGTCTCATCGGCAAAGACCCGCTCACCCTGCTTGATGCGGGTCAGTGCGTAATCGGCGAGCGGCTCGAGCTCGAAGCCGACCTTGCCCATCCACTGCGCCATCTGTGACCGGTCGATCTCGACCTGATCGCGGGCATAGATCGCTTCCTGCCGGTAGAGCGGCAGGCCATCGGCGTATTTGGACACGGCGAACTGCGCCAGCAGCGCTTCGGTCGGAATGCCGCTTTGGATGATGCGGGCGGGAGCGGCTGCCTGGATAACGCCGTCCCAGCCCTTGTAGGCATATTTGGGACGACGCGTGACGATCACCCGGAACTTCGCCGGGGTGACATCGAGCCGTTCGGAGACGTCCTCGCCGATCAGGATCTTATCCAGCGCTTCGCAGCCAGCAGGCGTTTCGGGCTCGACGACCACCTCGACCCGTTCGAGATGGGCCGCAAAGCCTTTGCGAGGACGCGGCGCGCGCTTCGCTTTCGAGCCGCCCGCAGACTTCTCCATCTGCGCTTCGATGGCCGCCACGCCGGTTTCGATCTCCTCGAAGACCAGCGCATACTGTTCCTCGCTCAGCGCGCCGGTCCGCAACCTTTCGGAGCGGCTGCCGAAGCGCGCCCTCTCCAGCATCTTCACGACCGCCGTCAGGCGTGCGATCCGCTCATCAGCGCTCTTGTTGACCAACTCGAGATGGAGGTTGCGCTCCTCCAGAAGGGCGGCCTTTTGGGCCATGGCAATAACCATCGCCTTGAGCGCGTCAACGTCGTCCGGGAGCGCGAGTTCGGGTGCCGACATGGCCAAAATCAGAGCATATTCGCGGGCAATTTTCCCGCTTTTTCAGCTCCCTGATTCATCATGCCGCAGGGTTTTACCCAACCGATTGCGGCCGCCTGACGGTCTCCGTCCGAACCCGTTTCCAGTCCATTCCGTCAACCAGAGCCATGAGCTGAGCATGATTGAGCTGGACCCGGTGGTGGCCGATCCGCGGCCAGCAGAACTTCGCGTCGTCCAGTCGCTTGGCATAAAGACACACGCCGCTGCCGGCCCACCAGACGATCTTGATCCTGTCCGCTCTTTTGGCGCGGAAGACATAAAGCGCGCCGTTGAACGGATCCGAACCGGCATCGCGTACCAGTGCCAGAAGGCCGTCGGGACCTTTTCTAAAATCGACGGGATGACTGGCGACCAACACCTTCACGCCGGCCGGGATCATGCCTGGCGGACCGCCCGGATAATCCTGGCCAAATGATCCTGGCCGACGTCGGCTGCCGGCCCGAATGACCACATCGCCCAAACAGATCTCCACTGTCGAAGACGCCGCTTGGGTGACCTCGACAAAGCCAAGCCGATCCGCATCTCGCTGCGGCGTGATCGCACCGCTCTTGATCGCCTTGCTCCGCCAGCCGAACAGCTGGGCTGGCGCCATCCCCGCTTGTCTGGCGATGGCCGACACATTCGCGCCCGGCTTCAGTGTCGCCTCGATCAGCCGCGACTTCGCTTCCGCCGACCAGCGCCGCCGCGGACGCTGCGGGCTTGCCTCCAGCCGGTTCGGGACCGCCTCAAGGACATGGAAACTTCTATCATCAGGCTTAGGCGCAGACATAGAAATTGACACTGTAAGCTCCTCGGCTTCTTCAGTGTCACTATCTCGCTCATCACCTCAAGCCGCGCCAGATGGGGTCGGCTTGGCGCTTACGCTTGCGGATAGTTCACGGCCGACTAATTTATCATCTTTACAGCCGGCCACAATTGCAGGTTGCCTGCGAGGCTGCCACCATCGCTCCAACGCTTCACACATGTCTGCAGCCGACCATGTCCTGATTGCGTCGACCCGGCCCTTCTTGCGTTCGAGACAGGAGCTACGAGCCTGGCGCGCAAGACTTGTAGGTCGAGCCGGCCTGAGCCGGCTGTCCGCACAGGATGCCGGCCTCGACAAGTTTCGCAGCCAGATCCGTGCCATCGGACGTCAGGCACTGCACAACGAGGGCGTCACCAAATTTTGGCGCGACGTTGCCGTCGCAAGGTGTCCCCGTGCCGACAGGTTTGCAGGTCAGGGCGAGTCCTTGATAATCCCGTCGCGCAGCCTCGGTGACCATAGCTCGGATGGACTGAGGCTTGGTGGCTGCGACGCCGCACAGCACGATCTTGCGCCCGGCGACACGCAAATCATCGATTGATCTAATCGAAAGCTGGCCAGCAAATGGCTCAAGCACAGCGGACTGGCTTACAGGCCGCGCATCCAAGTCTGTTCCTCTTTTAACAATGATGACAAGAAACCAAACCGAAAATGCGCAGGCTATCAGCGCAAGCAAGCCTATCTTCTTGATCAGCAAAATTTCTTCTCCGTTGCAATCGCAATCGATGTACGGCTGAAGGCAACGCGGCAGATGATCGGCGTATCCTGTGCGACTTGCCTCAATCGGAAGCAGCCTATGGAACGATCCGCGCCTGACGCTTGCGAACAAATCCCGCCAGCCCCGCACGTTGCCGAGCCACCCGTTTCGTCAATCCAATCACCGTGACTACACCCGTTAGCCCGATCACGACTGCGCCTCAAGGCGCATCACCGCAGCGACGCTGCTGACATCTACGCCAAAGGCTCGCCCACGTGGCCACACCATAGATCTCAAGCCGATTGCGTTTCGGACGTGTTACGAGCGGCTTTCTGCTTCCTGCGGCCGTGACAGCAGTCCTTGCGCCGGGTAGTAGGGGAACTCGCATGCGCCGAGAAAGCCATTCCTTCAGGCCCCTATCGAAGCGATTGGCCAGCGGATCGCCAAGGTACCGCATAGCGACCGATCTGCCCATCTAAACCGAACTGAGCGCCGGCCGCCTTGGGAGAGTTGCTCGGAACGCCACCTCCCAGACCTACACACCTACACACCTACACACCGACAAACCCAACAAGCAAATTTCGCTATCCGCCTGATCCCCAGGGAAGGCTGCGAATCCAGCTGACAAGGCACGTCGCCGAAGGATTGCGGCGAGGTTTCCAATCGGCCAGCTCATTTGCGCCTCAGAGAGCGGGCCACAGACCCGCCTCCCGAAGTCTACAGGCGGCGTGTGGCAGACATCAGATACCCATTCGACACTCGACCACCTCCAGCTCAACCAGATCAAGAATATCGGTCGAACTGGTGAGCCTCACAACGGCATCCCCGGTAATGTAAAATTGATCGTGGTCCAAGCTCGGGTCGCCGCCCTCAGAAACAACTTGTGTAAAGAAATGGGGGGCCGTGTTGGTTATGATTCCAGTCAGAGTTCCTACCCTTCCGAGATTCACCCCCCTTCCAAGAGTGAGTACACTATTACTCCCTTGGTATAGAAGCATAGGGTATCTAACGACCAACATACCTCTGGTTCGCGAAATGGCTCGCAACGTCAGGTCAAGTTGTCGATACCCATTTCCAATTTCCTGAGAACCGTAGTTGTGCTTCAGCTTGAACGGAATGGCAATGGTTGTAGCCCCGACCGGAGTGCCCGATGAGCGTAAAACAGCTTTATAGTGAAGGGTTGGCGACCACCCGAGATAGGGCACCTGTTTGACACTAATTGTCTTCATAGTGATGCCAGATGCAACCTTACCGCCTGACGAGTATGCGGGGTAGAAGCGCGTGTCTATATCAGACAATTCAAATGTGTCGGTTGTTGCGTTGGCCACTGTGAACGTCAGCTTATTGACCGGTGTCATTCCTGCAACGCCGTCGATCCTAATGACATCACCGTTTGCAAAGCCATGTGACGGCGCTTTAACAACTCCGGGACTGGCTCTCGTAATCCCGGTGATGTTGATGACCAAACCTCTAGCGCCCCATTCATCTGCAGGAATAAGAACGATCGGCTCTGCTCGCGGTGCGGTTCTTTGGACTGTTCGGCGGATGTTGACCAGCGCGACAGACTGATCATCAACCTCCACAAAGCCTATTGGGCTTGTCGCGGCATCAGCGTCAACAGTCGGGACCCTGCAGCGCCTGACGTACATACCTCGCACATAGGTCGCGCCAAGACCGCCGTGAAGACTTTCGATGTCTTCATAGACCCTGTCGTAAAGCTGGCCTAGATATTGGTAGTCAGGCAGGAGGAGAACGCCACCGCCCCCCGCTACGATCGCGCCGGATGGATCGGTCGCCTTCACCCGTTTGGCGTGACCACCTAAGCAGCGGAGCCCCACGGAACTAGCACCTTGACCGGGAAGCATCGTCTCTGTGATATCCTCAAACTTCGTTTCAAAGGACGGATGGCACTCGACGCTGGCGACATTGTTGAGCCCTTCCAATCGTTGAACAAGGGTATTTCTAGCCCAGGAATTTGCATCTATTGGATGCCTGCATCCTTCGGCATAAATGTCTCGGAAATTGCAATTTGCCGAAGCATTAGAAACGTTGATCGTGTAACGGCTGTTGAGAAGCCGTAGCCGTTCGCCAAGGACGCCTTCGCATTTGCTGATTATCAAACAGTCAATTCCCCCTGGTTCTCCCTGTGCGGAGCTACCCTCTATCGTTGCGTCACAAAAATATGGCGCGCGAAGATTGGTGAAATCGAGCCGACTCCCGTGGGAGCACTTCCAGCTCACGCCTTCGAGCATGAGCTTTCCGGAGCGGTAAACGGATATCGTTGTTTCACCTGACGTGAAGTCGAAGTTGCTTGGCTCAACCAGTGTTATCTTGCCGTTTGAGCATAAGCCCACCACGCCGAGAACTTGTTTGCCATAACCATACGACGCTTCGACGGGCGTATCAGTGTCCAGGTGAATCAAATCTCCATTTTGGATACCGCTCGCACTGCTTATAGCGATTGTCCTATCTCCCCAAGCAACTGGCGACGTTAGCGTCAGGCCTGTAGCTACAGTTGTTCCATGGAAATTTACGCAAGGTGTCCCCCCATTGATCAGCAGTCTTGCACCACCATTTGAGAAGATGCGAAGCTGTTTACCAGGGGCGATCTCGAACGACACCGCACCAGCTATGTTTATGTCCCGGCCGGCTGGCAACTCTAGTGACGCGTTCAGCATCAGTGCCAGATCTATAGCATCGGCGAAAGGAGCGGCGTCGTTCGTCACGCCGTCACAGACTGCACCAAGCATCTGGACCCTGATAGTTGATTCTGCAAGTTCCCACCAAGCGCCATCGAGCGATTGGAATTTGCCGGCATGATGGGGCTGAGAAACAGCTCTTTTATACAGCGCCGTGCCGCCATCGCCAACTGAAGAATAACCAATGACCCGGAGCGCGCTGATGTCCTCAGGAATAGCAACAGCCGCCATTCCTGTCTTCGTCGCGTAGATGGGCGCATACCCCTGGTTCACCGCGTCTGCAGCAGCAAGTTTATCTGCGCACGCTAGTGCGGTCGGCACACAGGTGCCAACGGCTGCAATGGGGGCAACCTTCAAAAACGAACGGCGATTTGTCCTGGCGTCGTCAACCAAGCGACATCTCAATCAAGGTGTTAGAACCCGATATGCTACCGTGTCGGCGCTGGCGACACAAAAACACGTGAGCAAGCGAATGCTCGGTGACCGCTCCAAAGGGCAGTCCAGTTGTTCTCTTCCAGGAAGTCGCAGTTATGGCTCGCGATCGCCGCTCAGACCGTCGATCCAGCACCAGCGGCGACTACAGTCGCCTGGGCGCGGGACCGCTTCGGCCACCCAGTGATTGAGTTCATTGGCTGTGGCGTGGTGAGGTGACTCATGCGTCGCATCGCCGGCATAGTGCAAGTTGAGTGCTAGCCGCAAAAGTCGCATTGCCGGATCGGTCTAAAGCTATCCCGGTTCACGTCCTTGTAATCGGGTTCCCGTGGCTGGGCACGGCGCAGTCTGTGGCAGCATTGTCCACAGAGCGATCATCCGGGTGGCATCAGAGATCAACGGCACGGCAGCAAAGTCACTCCAGTCGGCCTTCGCACGAAGAGTCGCCCCAGGCAATCCGACTTGCCGTGGCAGGACGACCCCATGCCGTTTCTAGCGATTCCTTTGACAGCGCGCTCCCGCTAACGGTAAGGGCCAATTGCCTCCTCGATCGCTCGCCCGCGCACGCCGCGACAACGCTTCGCCGACGCGACGGTCGCCCACGCCCTCTTCCTCATATTTTGACATGATACGCAACTCGCCTCCCAGAGAACCACTCATCGCAAGCTTTCGTTCGCTGGTGACCACACCAGATAATTTATCTGCCTAATACACACTGGCAGCGCCCGTACGCCCTGTCGTGGGCATTATGTTATATAGCCGCCCTAAAGTATTCAATCGTTCGAAGGAGCCCTTCTTCCAGGTTCACTTTTGGCTCCCAACCAAGAAGCTCTTTAGCCTTGGTTATGTCAGGCTGCCGCTGCCGGGGATCGTCTTGAGGAAGAGGCATCCTGACAATCGGAACTGACGATTCTGTCATAGCCAGCGTTCGTTCGGCCAGCTCCCTGATAGTAAATTCTGTCGGATTTCCGATATTAATGGGTCCGGCGACCGAAGGGGCTGTTCCCATGAGTCGTATCAACCCGTCAACTAAGTCATCAACATAACAGAAAGAACGGCTCTGATCTCCATCCCCATAAAGTGTGATAGGACGGCCGGTAAGCGCTTGAACTATAAAATTCGAAACCACCCGACCATCTGCCAAATGCATTCGTGGACCATACGTATTGAATATTCTCGCTACTTTGATTTCAAGACCTAGCTGTCTATGATAGTCGAAGAAAAGCGTCTCGGCGCACCGCTTGCCCTCATCGTAACACGATCGCGGTCCGATCGGATTTACATGTCCCCAGTACTCTTCCGTTTGCGGATGAACGGCCGGGTCGCCGTACACTTCACTAGTTGAAGCCTGGAGTATCTTGCAACGAAGCCGCTTAGCCAGACCGAGCATATTGATTGCGCCATGTACCGATGTTTTTGTCGTCTGTATCGGATCATGTTGATAGTGAACGGGCGACGCCGGGCAGGCAAGATTATAGATCTCATCTACCTCGACATAAAGCGGGAGTGTCACGTCGTGTCGCAGAAATTCAAACCGAGGATTGCTATGTAGATGATCGATATTCTTCTTGGTCCCGGTGAACAGGTTATCGACGCACAGTACCTCGTGCCCCTCGTCAATTAGTCGGTCAATAAGGTGCGAGCCAACGAACCCAGCCCCACCGGTAACAAGAATTCGCTTACGACTGCCATATGTCCTCGTCATACTGCGTTCCCTTACGCTCTTAAATTTAACAGTATATCAGCTAACGCTTCAACTTATCCTCAGCCATTAAGTTTCTAATCATAAAAAAATACCACGTTTTGTAGAACGCATAAGAGAATCCTGGGAAACCGTCGAGGATTCCCAGCTTCACAAAATAGGTATAGGTGAAATAGAACCACGGGTACCACCATTTTCCTATGTTTTTGTACTTAAATTTCTGCCTTTCAGTCAGATGATTGGTGTCCTTCGACCAGTCGATACTCATGCATCTTTTGACCTCCCATTTGGCATAGTCCTGGTGTCGGTCAATAAACTTCTCGATCCCGCGGAAATCTCGATGGTCGATTTTTGATTTTATTTCGCCGGCCTTGCGATCCAAGATTGGGTGCTCGTGCACCTCCATGTCAAGATTGCTCCACCGGTGCTCATCGATACGCTCGTAGTAAGCTGAGCCCACGCGGAATAACGCAAGTTTCTTCTGCGGGACACCAAATCGCAAGGGCCTCTCGAGGAAATAATTAGTAAAATTTAGCCAAAATCCCTCTACCTCAGTATTCGCCAGAGCCCGAGAGAGTTCATCACAAAATTCGTCCGAAACAACTTCATCCGCGTCCAAAAACAAGACCCATGGCGTCTTAAACTCGTAGTTTAAAAGCATCCAGTTTCTTTTTTTTGGATAATTTCCGTTCCAAGAGAAACTTATAAATTCAACGCTATGCTTGTCCACAATTTCTTTTGTGGAGTCCGTGCTACCAGAATCGACTACAACCACCTTTTCAAATCTTTTAAGTCCTGCCAAGCAGTTACCAATATTCAATTCCTCATTTTTTACAGGAATAACTACTGTGACGGGGATCAAGTGACTACGGTCTTTCAACGATGGCCAACCATTTTTGCAGGGTTTCCAGCTACGATTGAGTTTTCGCCAACGTCCTTCATCACGACAGCCCTAGCACCAGCTATTGCGCCAGCGCCTACTGTCACGCCAGGGCCAATGAACGCATCAGCGCAAATCCAAGCCCCTGGCCCAACAACAATGGGACGCTTTTCCAGCGGCATGCGGGGGTCACGGTATGAATGTGTTCCCGCGCATAGGTGAGCAAGTTGCGATATAACAGCGCCCTCACAGACTTGAATGGGACCCAACGCGTATAAGATGGCCTTATCTCCTATGGCTACCCCTCTTTCCAAATGTATATTCCACGGCATTGTTATCTCGACGCTCGGATACACATGCACCTGATCCTCTATTGTTGCCCCAAAAAGCCGTAGAAGCATGCGCCGCCATGCCCAAAATGGCCTCGGACTCAGCGCGAACAATGGGTAGGCGAAAGTCCACAGCATCCGGGCAGCTTGCTCACGCTTGCTCCACTTGACCATACGGCGGTTCTCTTCAAAGTCGACTATTCGAACACTCGGATCCATTTTGGCACATCTTTCCGACCACCGATTAACCAGCGATAAGACTCTGTCATTCGACTCGTAATGGAATCCCATGAAAAGTCCTGCAACATCCATTCTCTGCCCCGTAGACCCATTGCAATGCGTTCATTCGGAGAAATCGACATTGCCGCTCGGAGGCATGACGCGAGCGGTTCAGCACCATGGTCGATCCACCAGCCGCAACGTTTCGTTTCCAGCATTTGCCACGGCGCACCTTTAGAAGAAATTACAGGTGTACCGGCCGCAAGACTTTCGGCGACCGTCATGCCAAAATTCTCGCTGAGCGTCGGCAAAGCGAAGAGTTCGGCTCGTGCGAGCAACTCTCGTTTCCGCTCTCCATAAACCGCGTCGTGAACTTGGACGTTAGCCAACGACAAGTTGGCGGCGAGCCGTCTTAGTTCGTCTGCGTGCCCACCTTCGCTCGGCCCCAAAATGAGTAAGTTCCACTCCGGAAAATCTGCTTCGATCGCCGACCAAGCTCGAACAAGACGGTCTAGACCCTTCTTAGGATGGACACGGCCAAGCGAGATTACAATTTTTTCCTTCGGCTGAGCGGCCGGGTCATTTTCCAGCACGTCAATTCCGTTAGGTACAATTGCGACCGCTCCGGTTAAGCCGAAGGCGCGAATGTCATCGTATTCTTGGTCGCTCGTAGCATGAAAGAGATCAACTGACGACAAGGCGCGGTTCTGGACTAGTGCGCCGAATGCTTTTTTACGCACCGCCGAAAACCGGAGGGCAGCAGGCGAAAGCATTCCGCGTGGAGCAAATACGAGCTTCGCGCCCGTGTTATTCTTCACCCGCGCACCGTATACATTTGGCATCAGCCAAAGGCCATGATTGTGTATAATGTCTGGCCTGCCCAGCTTTAGAGCCCTCAACATCGAACCGGAGAATGCCATCCTTCGCAAAACTGGATAGGCGGCAAAATCGGATTCAAAGCGACGGTGTAAGAATCCGTCCCGGAGATATGCGGCCTTCTTTCCTATTGAGTAGACAGAAACATCATCGTTCTGAGCGGCTTGCCTGGCAGCCAATGCCGGCACCGAATAAGATGGCCCAGACGCTTCTGCCTCAATCGAGGCAATGGTGTGGACGATCCGGAGCGGAAGACCGGTCAAACTGTATGCTCTTGTAGCAACTGTTGGCCTGGCTTCGGTGGCAAACTCCAAGGGGGTATCGGGCGTGTTAAGCTAACGACGGATCCAGCCTGGATGTAATCAAGTACTTCCACCAAATACGCCGCAGCCGCGTGCGGGGTGATGGATCGCTGAAAGGCGCAGACCTTATCCACAAGCTCGGCTTCATTTGAAAGCCTTGCCAGACTCCGTGTAAGGGCATCGGCGAGAGACGCAGATGATCCGGCCCGGAACAACTCACCTGCACCGCTTACCTCAACCAGTTCTTTTGCACCCACGCCATCACTGACGACGACCGGTAGACCCGACAGAAGAGCCTCATTTACTCGGATACCCCATGGCTCTTCAAGACCCGGAGCCACAAGAATATTTGCCCAATCAAACAATTCCTTCAGTTTGTCATTACTGACCACACCCACAAATTTTACGTTTTCTTGCAAACCAAGGCGGTCGTTCATCTTCACAAGATAAGATTCCGATGAACCGAACCCGGTTATAACACACTCAAACGGTATTTTATTGTGTTTTAGTATCGCTAAGGCAGATAGAAGACAGTCCTGCCCCTTAAACGGCTCTAAATAACCGATGCACAGAACACGCAGATCAAAGCTGGGACCGGGCTTCCTGGTTATTGCTGGAAAATCGGGAAAGTATCCGTATCGAAAGATACGATCTCTCGAGAAACCTAAGCGCTCGAAATCACGTTGACGGTCACCCGATGCAGACAGAACAAACCTAGCTTTTTTGGCAACAAAACGAGTACGAAACGGCGTCACTATTGGGCCGACAAACTTTTTTATGATGCGCCCCAAACCAGTCCGAAGGTTTGCTGGCGCTTCCATGATGACGCCAAATTCTCGGTTCTTTTCTGCCAGCCGGTGCGAGATATAACGAACACGTTCATCATGATATATACCGTTTACAATATGAAGCCCGGCACGATCATCAATCAGCGCTTTAGCCTCAGAAATCCAACTTGCGCCAAGCACTTGGAATGACAATTTACCAAAGTCAGGTATATCCCACCCTAGCTTTTTGCGGTGAGCTGGCAAGTCGTTCAAAGCTACAAAAAGGATATCGACGTCTAGTTGCTCTGCTAGAGATTTGAAAACCGGTATGGCACTTTTGCAGGGAATTCCCCACCAAACCGTCAATTTTCGCCTCATCCCATTTTCTCCAAAAGCAACGGCAAAGGCTTTCCCTGCCAATGCCAGCTATCGACCAACGATCGAACGTATCCAGGTGCAGCCGCTTTGAGCGCCAGTCGTAGCGGAGCCACGAAAGCGTCCGATCGAACCTTGCACCTCATTTGAATCTGCTCGATATGTTCCCTCTCTCTCCCTTTCGCGGCTTCAATCCGTAACTGCTTAGGATCGTCGGGATCAGAAAACATGTGCCCTGACATTTTAGCGTTCTCGTGCAGGCGAAGTGCCCAGGTGTATCGCGGCAGACGAACAAAGCGCGAACCGCAAAGCGCGAAGCGCCACCACAATTCGGTGTCCATCATATAATGCAATTTCCGATTAATCCCACCGACGCGCTCGTAAAGGTTGCGGCAAAAAAACGCTGATGGGCCGCACGCTGACAACATCCCAAGCTGAACAGCCAACCTTGACCACGCTTCGCCTCTCCTACAACGGAGCACGAAACCATCGGCATCTATCCACACAAGGTTTCCGAATGCCCATTCGCAGCCAGGCTGCGAAACAAAAGTGCGAGCAACGCTGGATAATGCGCCAGGAAGAAGGATGTCATCCGAACTCAGCCAGGTAAAAATATCACCGGTCGCCTTCGAAAAGCCCTTGGCCAGGGCATCGCTCTGGCCGTCATCCTTGCCGCTTTCAAACACCGCGATTCGGTCACGGTATTGAGCGACGATGGCCATCGTCTCATCTGTCGACCCACCGTCCATTACAATAACTTCTTTGTCGACATAGTCCTGCCTGAAAATGGAAAGAAGAGCTTCTTCGATAAAGCGCCCCTGATTTAATGTTGGCATTACAATTGAGATTCTCACACTTACACCTGATTACTCAATATACTTCCTTGGGTACGCTCCGAAGCGCTATCATTTTCTCTTTGCTTCAGAATTCTAGGTACAATCCAGATGAACGGAGCGATCAAACAGATTGCGTAAGAGATAACTGTGCCCCATACAGCGCCAGCCGCGCCGATAAAATGAATTAGGGCGATTGAAGCGGGCACGTTTACAAGCATCATTGCCATCATTGCTCGCATGAGAATGGTTGTCTGTCCGACGGAACGAAGTAGCATGGCGGTGGTGTGCACCATCATTGTAGCTACGACGAGGGCCGCCATTCCACCCAGCAAAAGAGGGCTAGTCGCGATAGGAGCTCCAAGCCAAAGCTTAGTCAAGGGCCCGTAAAGCGTCCAAATTAAGCTACTGGCAACAGACGATACGATACCCATTGAAATCAGCGTTCGAAGATAGGTAGTCCGGACCCAACGCCTTTCACCATTGGCGTCGGCTCGGGCTAGAGCTGGCCAAAGCGCATCATTTGCTACGGCCAAAAACATTATCGGAGCTCCAAACACCCGCTGTGCCAATCCGTATGGCACAGCGGCCCCAGCACCTGCAATCACGCTTATCAAAGTCAAATCTGTATGTGAGGCAATTGCAAAGGAAGCTTGGCTAAGGGCGAGCTTCGATCCTTCCCGAAACATGCCAATAACGTCTCTCCAAACGAAATAGCGCCTGGAAAATAATGGAACGCTATGGCGGCTCAAGGCATATCTTCCGAGGAAAAACATGAGGAGATATTGAGGGCCGAGAAAAGCCAGCGCAAGGATATATAGTGGCTGCCTAAATGTTATTGAAATTAGGAGCAAACACGTTGCGCTGATTACTCCGGCTAACTCAATGCTATAGGCAATCCCTCCACGTAATGACCCAATCAATACGAACTTCGGCACGTTCGCAGGAAAGCCAACGCCGAGCAAAAGCGCCATCGTTGCCAAGTGCGTTGTAACTTCATGGGCAGAGACTGACGCTCTTACGCCTAGGAGAGACGGCAAATCGACAAGCGAGCAGATTAAAAGGCCAGCGACGGTGCAGAACAATCCGGATAAAACAGATATCGTCATAGCACTCGTAACAGCAAGGCGAACTGCGTCATGCAAAGGATCTCTGAGCGAGCGACTCACTGCAGTGACGATGGCACCAGCCGTCCCTGAATACGCGAATCCAAGAACGCCCATCAGGGAAAGGGAAAGGATCCAAAGACCAAAACGATCCTGCCCGAGGTATGTGAGAAGCGACGGTACTGTCACCAAAGTCGCAAGAACCCGAACGACATTTGCGACGCTTCCGAGCACGGCAGTTGAGGCGACTTGCCGAAGTCTTGTGGTCAGCAAACGATCATTCCGACTGCACACAGTACAATATCATTCTCCTCATAACAGTTATGAAACAACTCATCTAATAGGATAGACAACGCCTACGCACTGACGGCTTATCATGTAGAAGCTGTCTATCTCCAACACTCTGGAAGAACGACCGCAGGGCGATGTGGCAAATTATCTGCGTCTAACGGATTTGGAATTAAGCATTTTCCGCCTTCGACCAAGGTCGTACGATCCTTGCGATGGAATGTAAATTCCATAACGGGTGGGATACTCACGCCGCCTCTTTGGGTTGGCGGCGCAACGTTATTGGGATGAATATGCACTACGTAGTGATGCCGCAGTAATTTTCGGAATGTCGCACTTATAATTTGCATCTGCGACTCGCCAAATAACCGCGTAAGGTGATGGAATTCAACGACCATTATTCTAAACTTTTTTAGATTGTCTTCGTCAAGATCCAAAAGCACGCGATACTCTGCTCCTTCAATGTCCATTTGGAGTATCCGATCGCCATCCAGCTCTGGAGGGACCTTCTGGCACAAGGAATCCAGTCGCATATTCAAGTTATCCTCGTGAACGTCCACAAATTTTTTGAAGAAATGGAAATTCGGATCATTAACAGGAGGTCCATCTACCGACGCATCTGCCATAAAGGAGTGCAATCCGCGCTTCGACATTTCAGAATCGAAGGTCACCTCTGTCGAGACGCCCGGCGAAATCAATATCTTCATGCCCTCCAAATCATCTGGCAATAGATATCCGCCATCACCCGGTTTCCCAATTCTTACTAACGGCGTAGTCGTTGCACGGGGGCGCACAGAGTGAACAAACTCCGCCAGCCGCGAGAAATCTGCACTGCGTTCGAGCCAAACCTGGTCGCCCGATAGCCGCTCTACACTATTTTTGATGAATGCTTGCATCATTGGATTACCTCGAAAAAGCGTTGAGTCAGATCACTGCGACCGCTAAGCGCCGCCCGCGGCGCTGCCACCCATCGTTTGCCAAATGCCGACGCCGAAGCCAAGAGCTCCTGATAGACTTGGGGCAAGGCCTCGAACGATATAACCGTCCCCTCAAACCCAGCCTTCAAAACCGCAGATGCGAACTGACCCTGATTCGCACCCACATCCAGAAGGAACCGTGCTTGTTTGATGTTGAGAACCTCGGCAACCCGAAGATCAAAGCGTGAATAGAGATTGCTTGGGCTAACCTCAAGTCCAACTAGTCGCGCGATATCTCTGGTTCGTAGCTCCAAAGAATGTGGGATCATTCAGTCTCTCCGGTGTTTCTGAAATGCGAACGAGGACTTGTTTCTATCTGTATTGGGGACCTGGGCCAATCAAATGGGTGTTGAAACGGATCCTCTCCTATCACTCGGATTCAAGGACAAGAGGTGTCTCCGACTATTGATATTTAGCGTCTGCTGGAGACCGATTGTCAGAATTGCGCCAACCAGCAGTGACAGTTCGAGCACATAGATGCGTATCATTGCTAAAAACATAAGGGGGATAACCGTGCGCTGCATAAAAAGAAGGGACCGCCATAACCTTCTATCCAACAAGTCTCCACTCCGCTGAGCTCCTGGTGTCATGGCGGCCATCAGCATAACAAAGAGAAACACGGAAAAGATCCCCCCACTAGCGAGGTAAAACGTCAAACCGGTTTTCGGAAATATGATGCGGTCTTGCATGTAGTACCGCCACACATCAGGAATATAGTCGCTGGTAAAAAGGTGAGCCAATCCCAACCCCTTTCCTAGGATCATCGACTGAGTGTCATCGAGCATTGACTTAAGAATAATAACATCGAAGTCCTCAACTTCTAATCGATCCAGAGTTCTGCTTTGTAGAAGAGAAACAAAGCTATCTGGAGTCGCTACCTCTTGTGCAGACAAACCAAGAGTATCGATACTCGAGACTCTCGTGAGGAACACAGAGAGAATAACAACAGCACCAGCGGTATACAACGAAACTATCTCGCCGTTCCGGAGCGGTCGCCCTACGCTGCGCAGTGCTAGATAAACAGCCGAACCTAGACATAACGAAATGAAGGCTGACGTCGACTGCGTGAGCAAAATGGTCAATAGACCGCCTGCTCCCGCAAAATATCTATTGAACTTGGAAGGGAAAATCTGACGCCCCATCGTAATCAGCATCAGCAAAAGCACGCAGGCTCCAATACCTAAACTCTTCGGTTCGCCGGCAAGAGAACCGGGCCTAATATAAAGGGAGCCGCCGATAGCCAGCATACCGGTTTGCGCATCCTCTGCCCCCATAAAAAGTCCGAGCGGTAACATGTCGATTCCCGTCACCACAAAAACGGCGAACTGACAAATACCGATCAGGCACAGTGTGAGCAGAGAAATGCAGATGCATCGAATTAGGAAGCGAGAAGGTATGTCAATCCCTTTCGCCAAAAGGAGGAACATGGGCGCAAAGCTAAGCGTGAGGCTCATTGCAGCTACGAAAACACGCAGCCAGCCATTTCGAAATCCGCCACCCACAAATTCTACGCCTGATCCCGTCACAGACAGCGAAACAGTGGCGGCACAAAGTCCCGAGGCCAACAGCAGCATATAGATTAGAAAAAGCGAAGACTTTATTGGATCAAAGCGCCCATGTAGAAGATATTTGAATATGAGAATGCCAAACAGGAGCTTAGAGAGCGGAAGATTGAGCCCCACATTCGGGGTCAGCGCAAACCAGGGTTGAAGAAACGCGGGTACAGCTAAATCCTTTCCAAGCGGCAGGCGCATCGCGACAACAGCAGCCAATGCCAATACCATAAATGGAACTATCTGAGCCATCATCTCTCAATAAAACCATTGCCGCGGAGCCAAGGCGTTCTATCTACCCCGTCAATTTCCAAGCTCAGGTCAGTAAATTCCAGCGCGGGATTCACACAAAGTGTGTAGCAGGTTACTCTGGAGTGACTTCTAACAAGGTAATTACATCGTGAAAGAATCAAAGCTTCGGTAAGAACATCTTGTCCCTTAATTAGACCACTTCCTGCGACCCCAATATCGTAGTGACCGTGCAAGGAAGTTCCGTCTGTTGATCGTAAGCTTTTTCGAACAACAAGCCGCTCGCGGTAGCGATTCCCGAACTCCTCGACAATTCGCTCGTCATCCGTTGCTAAAAACACTCGTCCATCGGGGTTTCTGTTGATCCATTTGTCTGCGTGATATTTATAGAGATCGATTGCAGCGACCTTCCGATTCTCAGCACCGGTCGCTGCATCCGTCATGCGAATATGAACACCAAGCGTCAGATTGCTGAATTCGTCACGGACGAACGTCTCAACTGCGTCTGCAATTTCCTTTCGGACAACACAATACTTCGCGAGCGCACGTCTAAGCGATGCGCGGACGCTCAGGCCGTCGTATCGGCGAAATGTATCGGCAGTTGGACGATATTTCATGTCCAAGGACAGGCGCGATCTAGGCGTCCTAATGTCAAACTCGGCCTGTTCGAAAAAGTAGCGATAAGCGTTCTGTCCCGAGTTCGCATCAAAATAGAGGCTATTTTGCCCCCATACCACGGACGCATCCGCTCCGCAAAGCTCAGCAAATCTTAGGCCATTGAGGGTCATGAAGAGGTCGCCAAAGAAACCGCAGCCACGTGATGGAATGCGCAAACGCAGTGGAACCACTCTAGCAAAAAGCGAAAAAGCGGAGTTCTGCAGGCCATAGATGTTCATAGCTGAGTTAACCACTCACTGTTTTTAGGCTCGAAACACGGGAACTCGAGCAAATGAGATGAGTCAGAAAAAGATTCGTCTTACAGTTATCCAACCCACGCCCGCATGCCGCAAAGAAAACCTTGATTTCGTTCATGCCCGTGACGTGCCGCGCTCCACGAAAAACTGCCCAATTTTGCGTACAGGCTTTGCGATGAGCGCATAGTCTATCCAACCCGAAGCCAGCCATTGGCGCCGTGCTCGCAATGCTTCCATATTGTGCAAAACATGAGATTTAAGACTGCGCGTGCTTTCGCCACCAATCATCATGTCAACCAAGACCTGCTCGACTATGGCCGACTTAAATCCATGGAGTTCAACAGCTCTGAGCATCCAATCATAGTCCGATGCCACCTTGAAATTAAGATCGAAAGCACCGGTCGCTTCGGCGACTTTCCGTTTAACATAGAACGTGGGATGGGCCGGCATCCAGCCGGTCCGAAAACCCTTGAAGGGCCGGGGAACCGCACGCCAACGGCGTACGACCCGCTTGGTCAGATGATCTTCAACAAAGTCCAGGTCACCATGCACGATGTCCGCCTGTTCAAGCCCTGCGGAGATTCGCCTCAGCGCCGTGCGGTCATGAAAGCAATCGTCGGAATTAAGAACCCCTACGGCATCACCCGTATAGAGCCGCAGTCCTTTGTTGAGTGCATCATACATTCCGCTGTCGGGTTCGCTGACCAACCGAATCTGGTCCTGTGAGTAAGATCGGATTATCGGCAGCGTTTCATCCCGCGAGCCCCCATCGATAACCACCAGCTCCTTGTCCAAATGATCCTGGGCCAGGAAGCTGTCGAGCGTATGGTTAATTGTCGCCGCCGAATTCCGGCAAACTGTTAAAACCGAGATTTTCATGTCACCTCGGTGCAACGTTCCTTACTGTGCCGCAACTCGAATCTGATCCTCGTCCAGACGCCGGTGCTCCGATTCGCGCTTTACCGTTTCAAGGTCGGACTGGACCATTTCCTGGACCATGGTTGCTAGGGACGTTGTTGCCTTCCACCCTAGAACGCGCTCCGCTTTCGATGCGTCACCAATCAGAAGCTCAACTTCGGTCGGCCTGAAATAGCGGGGGTCCACCTCGACCAGAACGGCGCCCGATTTCGCGTCGATGCCTTTTTCGTCGATACCGGAGCCAACCCATTGGATCTCGGTCCCAACCTCATTGAATGCAAGCTCGACAAAGCGGCGGACCGAGTTCTTCACGCCGGTTGCGAGAACGTAGTCATCGGGCACGTCATGCCGAAGAATTCGCCACATACCTTCGACATAGTCGCGGGCGTGGCCCCAGTCCCGTTCGGCAGACAGATTTCCGAGGTAGAGCTTGTCCTGAAGGCCCAAGCTGATCGCAGCAGCCGCCCGGGTGATCTTGCGGGTGACAAATGTCTCGCCGCGCATCGGGCTCTCGTGGTTGAACAGGATGCCATTGGAAGCATGGATATCATAGGCTTCGCGGTAATTCACGGTGATCCAGTAAGCGTAGATTTTGGCAGCCGCATATGGTGAGCGAGGATAGAAAGGCGTCGTTTCTCGTTGCGGGATCTCCTGAACCTTGCCGTAGAGCTCCGAAGTCGAAGCCTGATAGAAGCGCGTCTTCTTTGTCAGGCCAAGCAACCGGATGGCTTCGAGGAGACGTAACGTACCGATCGCATCCGCGTTCGCTGTATATTCTGCGGTCTCGAAACTCACCTGGACGTGGGATTGGGCCGCAAGATTGTAAATCTCGTCTGGCTGCACTTCCTGGACAATACGGATAAGATTGGTGGCGTCGGTCATGTCGCCATAGTGCAATGACAGCCTGACGTTCTTTTCATGGGGGTCCTGATAGAGACTATCGATGCGACCGGTGTTAAACGACGAGGAACGCCGCTTGATGCCATGAACATCATAGCCCTTTGCCAAAAGAAGTTCCGCCAGATAGGCGCCATCCTGGCCGGTGATGCCGGTTATGAGCGCGGTTTTCCTAGTCATTGTGCTTCTCCTGTGTCGATAGGACGATATTCTCAATGCCAATCAGCGCGCCATAAGGCATTGCATTTTAAATACCCATTTCAAAAAACTATTGTTTATGCCCATCTGTAGGTCTCGTGCGCGGCCGCATGGCTGCGTCCACTACTGATCTTTGTCGCCTTGTCAACGTGCGCCAAATCCCGTCAGCATGGTTCGGATGGTGCGAAACACGATCAGCACGTCGAGCCAAGGAGAGAAATTCTTGATGTAGTAGAAGTCGTAGTGAAGTTTTTCCAGGACATCGTCGACGGCCGCGACGTGCCCTTGGTTGACTTGCGCCCAGCCAGTAATGCCAGGCCGCACGATGTGCCGGTATCGATAGAACGGCAGCTCCGCCTCGTACCATTTCGATAGGACAAGCGCTTCCGGGCGCGGACCGATCCAGCTCATCTCGCCGCGCAGGATGTTGAATGCCTGCGGCAACTCGTCGATCCTGGATTTTCTCAAGAACTGCCCCAAACGGGTGATGCGTGTGTCGCCGGCCTTCGTGATGGCCGCTTCCTTCTCGTCAACGGCCGTGTCGCTGAGCTTCATCGTTCGAAACTTATAGACCTCATACGGATGGCCTCTATAGCCCATTCGCTTCTGTCTAAATAGCGCCGGTCCAGGCGAATCGATCTTTACGGCAATCGCCACGAACACCAGCAATGGTGAGAAGACAACAAGCACAAATAATGCAGAAGCCCAGTCTATCGCCTGCTTTATCTTCAGGTAAGCCTGGTTTGGATTCAGGGAGCCCAGCGTGTTTTCGGAAAGATGCTCGATCTCGACCCGGCCGGTGAGAGATTCGCTGATCTGTTTGACGTGGTAGACCGGCGTTCCCGAGAGCGCACGGTCGGCGATGTATCCCTCCCACTCATCTGAAAGATCGGCCCGAAGATCGGCCACGACGCCGTTTGCATAGTCGATAACCCTGTCAGGCGAACGAATCCAGTGCCAACTCACGCCTGGTATGCTTTCGAGCCTACTTACATCTCCACCAGGAATTATTGCCAGCCGGTATGGAGCTAGCCTTCGAGTGGCTAAATGCAAGCCGAAATACCACAATGTTGATTGGATGAAGCTCGCAGCGGCTTGGAACCGGCTGTAGTCAAACCGAAAAAAGAAAATGGTAACAAAAACAACACCATAGGTTAGCGCAAAGGTGGGTAGGATGTAACCTGTTGCTGCCACACCAGGAAAATTTCCAATTCGCTTATAAAACAAGTAGCCTGTCATGTGAGCAATAAATGCAGCCAAAATCGTTACCTGCATGTTTGAAGAAAATATTACGCCAAACCCAAACGACATACGGACAAGCACAGGAAACAAAATAGCGAAGGTCAATCCACCTAGCAATTGAAAGCGCATCCGAAGCAAAATATGCCTTGCTCTAGGCAGGGTAATTGTAGAAGTGTTCAAGTTGATTTCCGCTAACCTGATCAACATTCAAGCTTCAATGACCCACATCCATTCGGCGAGATATCGCTCCTCGGCCGACGCTCGAATAGGCTATGCCTTCCTTCACGACGTCCTCGCCGCGGTAGACGTTTCGCAGGTCAACCATCACCGGCGTCGCCATGACTGCACCGAGCCGCTTCAGATCCAGTGACCGAAACGCGTTCCACTCGGTGACGATGACGATCGCGTGCGCGCCGTCGGCCACCGCGTAGGCGCTTTCCCCGAATTCAATGCCGTCGATCATCTTGCGCGCCTGCTCCATGCCGACCGGATCATAGGCCTTGATCGAAGCGCCTGCATCCTGGAGTGCCTGAATGATGGCCAATGAGGGGGCGTCGCGCATATCGTCGGTGTTCGGCTTGAACGTAAGGCCAAGGATACCGACAGTCTTGCCGCGCACCGTGCCGCCGCAGGCCTCGACCACCTTGCGCGCCATCGCCCGTTTGCGCTGGTCGTTTATGGAGACCGTCGTTTCTATAAGCCGCACGGGGCTTGCCGCGTCCTGCGCGGTCTTGACCAGCGCAAGCGTATCTTTCGGGAAACAGGAACCGCCATAGCCCGGCCCGGCATGAAGAAACTTGGCGCCGATGCGATTGTCCATGCCGATGCCGCGCGCGACGTCCTGAACATCGGCTCCCAACCGCTCGCAGAGATCGGCAATTTCGTTGATGAAGGTGATCTTCATGGCAAGAAACGCGTTGCCGGCATATTTGGTGAGCTCAGCCGTACGCCGGCTCGTATAGAATATCGGCGCGACATTCAACGAGAGTGGGCGATAGATCTCGCCCATGACGGCTTTGGCCCGTTCTGCATCGGTCCCGACGATGATGCGGTCGGGCCGCTTGAAATCCTCGATGGCCGATCCTTCGCGAAGAAATTCCGGATTGGAGACCACCGCAAAATCACCTGTGGGATTTTGCTCGCGGATGATCCGTTCCACCTCATCGCCGGTACCGACGGGAACGGTCGATTTCGTCACCACGACCGTAAACTCCTTGAGTGCGCGACCAACTTCGGCGGCCGCGTCATAGACGAAGGACAGGTCGGCATGGCCATCGCCACGCCGTGATGGCGTGCCCACGGCAATGAAGACGACATCCGATTGGGAAACGGCATCCGCCAGATTGTCGTCGAAACGCAAGCGGCCTTGCGCGGTGTTGGTGGTGACGAGGTCGTCAAGCCCTGGCTCATAGATCGGTATCTTGCCGAGTTTGAGCATGGCAAGCTTGTCCGCATCACGATCGATGCAGCAGACCTGATGGCCAAAGTCGGCGAAGCAGGCGCCCGAGACGAGCCCCACATAGCCGGCACCAATCATTGTTATTCGCATATCGCGTACTCTCAATCAGCGCCGACGAGACGATCTCGTCAGACAACGCCTAGTCCCACCAAAGAACTGCTACCGCACTCCCGGGTGAAAACCCGAGAGCCAATCCTACAACAATTTACATCACGACGCCGCCTTGATGGTTGCGGCTACGCGATTGCTACGAGATCCCTAGCATCCAAGTCGACAGGGATTTCGCCATTCATGATGGCCACCAGAACCCGGGCTCGTCCCGCTGGATCGAGCCGGTCAAGGCGACCGATTGTATCCGCGAGAGGGCCCGAAAGGATTCGGACCGAGGCACCGGCTGCGAGGCCTCCACTGAAATCAAGCAGCCCATCCTTGCCGGTCAATGCAATGAAACGCTCGACTAAACCCGAGGGGACCGGCAAAGGCCGGTCGCCTTGCGTAACGAGGGAACGCACACCGAATGTTCCATTGACCGAACGCCAACGTTGCAGTCCGACGTCAAGGGCGATGAACATATAGCCTGGGAAATAGGCCGCCGACCGGGTTTCGAGCCTCCGGGCATGACGCACGGTTTTCTCGCAGCGAGGCACAAAGGGCTGGAACCCCTGGATCCGGAGATGCCGCTCGGCAACGTGCTCCTTTCCGGGAAAGACGCTGGCCGCATACCAGCGGGTTGCCGGCGCGGCGGTCGGCTCAGGCGACGGGATTGTTGCCTTGCTCGTTGTTTTTTCCGCGCTATTCACGTGTCTCCCTTCAGCGGTCGGCGGCATGATCTCAGGTCAACGGTTACGACAGTGTGTGGATACCAGCAAGCAACCAAGCCACTAGAGTCAAGGCGGTTGGGTTAAGAATTTCCTACACATTGTCCAGAAATTTAGCTCTGCCTAAATAATCATCGAGCCGCTTTCTTTTTCAGCTGGCTGAGATGCTATGTCGAGCAATTTATTTGCATACGTAAGTGCGTGGTTACGCTAGTCGTGACGAATCGCCCGTTGGTTCTGGTACTTAGTCTGTCAACTTGAAGCTAATGTGACGGAAGGCGTCGCGCACAAGCCTGCCGCCGGCGACAAAGATCCTGCACGGCCACACCAAGTACGGCGAAAACCATTCGGCAGGTTTTCTCGCAGAACGGGTCACCATCGAGTCATGGGGGTTCAGGCAATAACATGGCGACAGCGATACAACATGCAGGTCCGCTTTTGACTTAAGTTCCGCTCGACCGGCTTCACGAACGCTTCAGCAGCGACCAGACAGCCGGCACCAGGCTCGCGGCCAGCGCTACCTTGATCAGATCACCGACGATAAAGGGCACCACCCCGAACTGCCAGGATTTTTCCGGGCCGATCAACAGCGCCAGCCAGGCAAAGCCCATTGCCATCATGACGATCTCGGCCACCAGCATGGCATTGAAGAGCTTGATAGGATGGCGATCCCAGCCACGGTCGGCAGCCCAGCCGACGATCGCCGCCATGACGACGAAGCCGGCTAGATAACCGCCGGTCGAACCGAGCATGTATGCGATGCCGATGCCTTTTTCCGGCGTGCTCTGGAAGACCGGAAAGCCCATCGCGCCCTCAGCCATGTAGAGAAGCAGCGTTGCGACGCCGAGGCGCATGCCGAAGGAGGCAGCGATCAGGAAGACAGCGAGCGTCTGCATCGAGATATCGACCGGACCGAGCATGACCTTGGTCTTGGCCGACAAGACCAGCAGCAGCGTTCCGGCGAACGCCAGCAGAAGCTGTCCCGCCAGGCGGGCCGGGCCCTTTTCGGGCAAAGCGAGAGAAATGAGCGGACGCATCGTCGTTGCAATTGCCATGGTCTTCCCCGTTCCGGATTGCCGCCGAACGCGGCCTTGCGTTTTCCTATATTGGCTTCCGTGCTATGCGGCAATCGGTTTTGCCCTCGCCCCAAAAAAGGTCGCGACGTTCGCATGGCGCTGAAATTCGACACACGCTTCGACCCTGCCTACGGCCAAGGCGTAGCCGTTGCGCCCAACGTACTTCGGATCACCGCCAGGAACCCAAGCCCGTTCACCTTTCACGGAACCAACAGCTATATCGTCGGACGCGAGACGCTGGCGGTAATCGATCCCGGGCCGGATGACGAGGCACATCTTAGAACACTGCTCGAAGTGATCGGGACCAGGCCGGTCAGCCATATCTTCGTCAGCCACACGCATCGCGACCATTCGCCGCTGGCGGCTCGGTTAAAGCAGCATACGGGTGCGGCGGTTCTGGCGGAAGGCCGACATCGTCCGGCGCGGCCGTTGCGTACCGGCGAGGCCAGTCCGCTCGATGCCAGCGCCGACACCGGCTTTGTTCCTGAAATCGCGCTGCGGGACGATATGGTGATCGACGGCAACGGCTGGGCGATCCGGACGGTGCTGACGCCCGGCCATACCGCCAATCATGCAGCCTTCGCGCTGGAGGGAACCGGCATCCTTTTCTCGGCCGACCACGTCATGGCGTGGGCTACCACGATCGTCGCGCCGCCGGACGGCGCGATGGCGGACTACATGACATCGCTCGACCGGCTGATCGAACGTGACGACCGGCTGCTGCTGCCCGGCCATGGCGGGCCGGTGACCGAGCCGCGCAGCTTCATGCGCCGATTGAAAACGCATCGCAAAATGCGCGAACGGGCAATTCTGGAGCGGATCAACAGCGGCGATCGGGCAATCAAGGACATGGTGGAGGTGATCTATCGAGACACCGACCCGCGCCTGCATGGCGCGGCCGGCCTGTCGGTGCTTGCCCATCTGGAAGACCTGGTGGCGCGCGGCCTGGTCCACACCGATGGCGCGCCGGCTATCGACGGCATCTATTCGCCAGCAAAGTAGTACCCTCCCGACATCATTCCGCCGGCGCCACGCCCACCTGGCCGGCGACTTCCTGGTCCAGTTCGGCAAGAAAATCGGTGATGCGCGCTGCATTGTCGCCAAGATCGTGGCGGCCGTAACGCGAGGCCGAGCGCATATCGACGATGACCACGTCGCCGTCGTCGGTCACGCGGATGGCGACATCGGCGGGAAGGCCAAGCAGCCAGCTCCTGGCCAGCGCATCGATCGTCACGTCGCTTTGCCCTGCTGCGTCGGGAAATGGCGCCGTGAGCTGCCAGCCGCGCCGATCGAGCACGGTTTTGACCGCCTCCAGAACGCGATCGAAAGGCAAGGTGTAGCTGCGACCGGTAACGAGCGGATAAGCTTCGATTTGCAGGCGCTGCTCGCCGGGCGTCGGCGGCAAAAGCTCGTTCATGTCCTTTGTCCGGGTAGAAATATCGAGCGCCGGCGGGTCGTCCAGATCCGTCGAGATGTCGCGCAGCGGCGGATAGGTCGCCGCCCAATAGGCCGCGACGCCGTAAGGGACCAGCACCAGAAGCGCCAGCAAGGCGCCGACGGTCAGGTCCTGGCCGCCGCGATCGCCGAAATTCCACAATCGCGCAAAGGCAAATCCGGCAAACAGAAGCGCAAATGCGGCCAGCAAGGCGACAATGCCAAGCACCCATAGGAAAGGTGGGGTCTCGACGAAGTCATAGCGATGGCCGATGAGAGCGGTCAGCAGCAGGACTGCCGAAAACGCGCCGGCGCGCCGCGACCAACCGGCAGCCCTCGACGTTCGTCGCTCGGGAATTCCCGTCATTGTTTTTCCGCGCTGCCCCAACCCGAACAAAGGCATAGTGCGCCTTTCAGCGGCGGCTTGAAGGCGCAAAGACGCCGCATCTCCGGTCAATCCGTGGGCAGGTGATAATCCCGGAACTGCTGACGCAAGGTAATCTTCTGGATCTTGCCGGCAGCGGTGTGCGGGATTTCGCCGACAAAGGCGACGTCGTCCGGCATCCACCACTTCGCCACCTTTCCGTCCATGAAGGCGAGGATGTCCGTCTTGGTCGGCTCCCTGCCCGGCTTACGCACGACCACGAGCAAAGGCCGCTCGCCCCATTTCGAATGCGGAATGCCGATGGCGGCGGCCTCCGCCACATCGGGATGGCCGACCGCAAGGTTCTCGAGCTCAATGGTCGAGATCCATTCGCCACCCGATTTGATCACGTCCTTGGCGCGATCGGTGATCTGCATGTAGCCGCCGGGGTCGATATGCGCGACGTCACCAGTATCGAACCAGCCCTGTTCATCGAACTGTTCGGCTCCGATGCCGCCATAATAGGCGCGCGCGACGGCCGGCCCGCGGACCTTGAGCCTGCCGAAGGTCTTGCCGTCCCATGGCAGTTCCTTGCCGGCGTCGTCCGTCACCTTCATTTCGATGCCGAACGGTGTGAAACCCTGCTTCTGCTGGACGCCTAGGCAGGCCTCGCCCTTCAGCCCGGCATACTGCGGCTTCAGGGTGCACAGCGTGCCGAGCGGCGACATCTCGGTCATGCCCCAGGCGTGGACGACCTGGACGTCGTAACTGTCCTGGAACTTCGTCGTGAGCGCGCGGGGGCAGGACGAGCCGCCGATGACGACTTTCTGGAGATAGGGAAGTTTCTTGCCGGTCTCTTCCAGATGCTGGAGGAGCATCATCCACACCGTCGGCACAGCGGCGCTGAGGGTCACCTTCTCGGTGTCGAGCAGCTCGTAGAGCGAAGCGCCATCCATCTTGCAACCGGGCATGACCAGCTTGGCGCCGACCATCGGCGCGCTCTGGGCAAGGCCCCAGGCATTGGCGTGAAACATCGGCACGACCGGCAGTATGGTATCGCGCGACGACATGCCCATGGCGTCGGGCGTCGCGGCGATCCAGGCGTGCAGCACGTTCGAACGATGGCTGTAGAGGACGCCTTTCGGGTCGCCCGTAGTGCCCGAGGTGTAGCAAATGCCGGCGGCGGTGTTTTCATCGAATGTCTTCCAGGCGAAGTTGCCGTCGGCTTGAGCAAGCCACTCTTCATAGGCAACGACATTGTGCAGCGCTGTCTTCGGCAAATGCACCTTGTCGGTCAGCACAATAACCTGCTTCAGCGACTTGACCGCACCGGCGATCTTTTCGAGCAACGGCAGGAAGGTCAGGTCGACGAAGATCGCCTTATCCTCGGCATTGTTCATGATCCAGGTGATCTGCTCGGGAAAGAGCCGCGGGTTGAGCGTGTGATAGATCGCGCCGACACCCATGATGCCGTACCAGGCCTCGATGTGGCGCGCGGTGTTCCAGGCCAGGGTCGCGATGCGGTCGCCAAGCCCGAAGCCGTCCCGCTCGAGCCGCTCGGCGACCTTCAGGGCACGATGGTGGATTTCGGCATATGTGCTGCGCACGATCGGCCCCTCGATCGAGCGCGACACGATCTCGCGTCTGCCGTGCTGCCTCTCGGCATTGTCGATCAGCTTGTGGCAAAGCAGCGGCCATTCCTGCATCAGCCCGAGCATCTTGTTCCTCCCAATATTTTTCGCCATTGTGGGACGAACCGGCGGATTGTCCAGCGGTGACCGGGCTGGAGCGGTGCATAGGGCGAAATGAGGCGGAATTCGCCACAATCCGGCCATGCTCGGCGTTAACGTTGATTAACGGGCGGGGCGCGATTGGCTAATATAAGAGGTGTCGCATGGACGCGCAGCTCGACGACGAAGCCCTCGAAAATACGCTTGCCGAAAGTCTGGCTGATCTGGTGGCAGCCGATGTCGCGCAGGCCGATCTGGTGCCTGACGCCAAAGCCGTTTCCGAAGATGAATTCGTTGAGGTCGTCGGTGGCGCCCTCGAGGCGGTCGGCGGCACGCTCTTGTTCAAGATGTGCGTCGAGAACGAGGGCGAAGCCCAGCACGTCGCTGCCGCCTGCGTCGGCGATGGCGGCAATCGCCAGTTCCTGCTGCTCACCTTGCCGACCAGCGGTGGTGCGCTGAAGGTCGAGACCACCTCGAAAAGCACCAATCCGGTGGCCGGCATTGCCGCCGCCTATGCCGGGCTGATGGACGCATTCCAGGCTGCGGCCTGATTTCCAGGCGGGCTACCAGAGGCGAGCGCAAGACTGCCGCCTGGTGGCAGGCAGCTCTTGCGCAAGGCTCGTGCCAGACACATCTTGGGTCGAGGCAAGGAGATCCGACATGGACCAGATCGCAAACCCGGCACCAGGCTTTCAGCGCAATCCGGGCAAGGTCATCACCGTCGAGCCTTACAAGGGCACCGTGACGGTGCGCGCCGGCGATGTCGTCATCGCCTCGTCCAGCAAGGTCAAAGTGCTGACCGAATCGCCCTACCCTCTGGTTTTCTACATTCCGTTCGGCGACATCGACTTCAAACAGCTTGGCAAGACCGAACACTCGACCCATTGCCCCTATAAGGGCGATGCCAGCTATTGGAGCGTGCTGCCCGCCGGCGATGCAGGCAAGGATGCGATGTGGGCCTATGAGCGGCCGTTCGACGAGATGGCCGATATCCGCGATCACGGCGCGTTCTATCCGAACAAGGTGACCATCGAGGCCACGCCCGACTGATCAGTCGGTGGTGCCTTCATCGCCGATGCCGTCGGCATCGTCGAGCCGCACGAAGGTGAGGCCCTTCGCCTTCAGCGCCAGAAGTCCCTGCACAACGCCTTCGCCGGCCGCATGGGTCGGCTGGTTGATATGAGCGATGATTACGTCGCCGTCCTTTGCCGCTGCGATGCGCCGGGCGGTCTCTTTTGCGCCGAGCAATGAGCCGCCATCGCCGTTGATTGAGAATCCGGCGATCTTGAAGCCAAGCTTGCGGATCATTGCGATTGCCGACGGGCTGTATTCGGCGGTTGCGCCGCGAAACCATTTCGGCGCCGGTTCGCCGGTCACGGCAAGAGCGGCAGCACCCGATTCGACTTCGGCCAGCACGGCCTGCGGGCTACCGGCACTGCGAATGCCGTAGATCTTTTGCGGCGTGTCGACGGCCGGGACGTGGCGGCCACCATGGTTTTCCAATTCAAATAGGTCGGGATGCGCCCGCATGATCTCGACGGCGGCGGCGTTGTGTTTCAGCCAGATGCCGGTGACGAAAATGGTGGCGGGAATCTTGTTTTCCACCAGCGCCGAGAGAATCCTTGTATCGGTCCGCCCGCCGCAGGCATCGAGCGTTAGCGCGACGCGGCCGCTGCCCGCCTCGGCCTTGATGTGCAGCGTCGGTTCGACGAGCAACTGGGCGTTGCCGGGAGAGGCAGCCCACAGCGATATCGCAATGGCGCAAAAATGCTTTTGGAACAGGCGCATTGATTATTTCCAGGTCGGCCGGATCAAAGTTGAAGCGGCGACCCCAAGACCGGCATCAAGGCGGAATCGGGACGATGCCCCTGCAAAAGCGTCGGCAGCGGCAATTTGACCGCGGGCCTGACCGTTGGCAAGCGCGAGGTCACAATGCGTGCTCCACGTCCTTAACCGTACGTGAAAGGATCGCGCGCACCGCGTCGACAACCGCTTTGACCTCCAGCCGCCAGACGCAGCAGGCCTTGCTCGGATCGGGACGGCGGCACAGGTCCCTGGCTACGCACTCGCAAGGCATGGAGGGCCGCGGCGTAACACTGGCCACGCCGACAGGACCCCAGACGGCGGGGTCGGTCAGGCCGAAGAGGCCGACAACCGGCGTTCCCGCGGCGGCGGCCATGTGCATCGGGCCACTCTCGTTCCCCAGAAACAGGCGTGCCTGGCCGAGGACCGCCAGCAGCGTTGCCAGCGACAGCACCCCGACCACGTTGACGACCGGCGAAGCGGCCTTGGCGACGATGCGCTCGGCAGATGCCTGTTCACCGGGGCCGCCGACAAGCAGGAAGTCCAACCCGGTCTGTCGCGAGAGCTCGTCGATCGCCAGCGCAAAACCTTCCGGTTGCCATTGCCGGCCCCGAAAGCTCGCTCCCGCATGAACGGCTATGAAGGCGTTACGCCGGAGATGATGCCGGTCGAGAAGCGCCAATGCCTTGGCGGTCTCGAGCGGCAGCGGCTCAATCTTTGGGACCGGCGCGCGCAACTCCACGCCGAGTGCCTCAAGCGGCGAAAGATAGCGGTAGAGATAATGCTGGCCACCAAAGCCGAACGGCTTGGCCAGGACGTTGGCGGGCTGGCGTTCCAGCCAGCGCAACGGTTTTTCGGGAGGATCATATCCGACGCGGGTCTTGGCGTTGACGAGCCTGACGATGATGCGTGAGGTTTTGGAATCGGCCAGGTCGATGGTCAGGTCAAACCGGAACCGGCGCAGAGCGCGCACCATCGCGTAAAGCTCGCTGCCACGCTCCAGAGGGGTGCCACGCATCCGTACGCGCCGGAACGCCACCACGTCCGAGGCGATGCCATGAGCCATCAGGAAACTGGCAAAGCTCGCCTCGCAAAGAAACACGATCCTGGCCTTAGGATATTCGAGGTGCAGGTTACTGGCGAGCGCCGAGGCGAGGACAAGATCGCCGATGAATTTCGTCTGGAGGATGAGAATCGAGCGGACGTGCGTGGGCGGGTTCTGCAACATCTGTTTCTGGCACCGGGGCGGGTTCGGGAGCCGGAAACTGGGCAGAAACGATGTCGGGATTTGGAGCCGTCACGCGCACGTTCGCGTGAATTTGGTTACAAATCGGTAAGGTCAGATGCCGGTGGACTTCAACTCCTATCCGCGGCCGTTCTTTGCAACCTTCACCGGCGCGTGCGCGGCGCATCTACCGGTTCCAGATCGACCAAATCAAAGTCGAAGTGGCGATCCCAAACCGCCATCAAGGCGCTAGGTCACAGTGCGGGCTCCACGTCCTTAACCTTGCGTGAAACAGTCTCGTTCGCGCCAACAACCGGTTGACCTCCAGCCGTCAGACGCAAGCTTTGTTCGCACCGGCCAGCGGCGGGGAGGCGCCTCGCCAGGCCGCAAAGCGTCAGGTGGGTCAGCCCAGCGGCTGATCATTGACGGCGCTTTGCCGGTTCGACCACCAGGTGAAATAGATCCGGCCGATCTTGACGACGGGTATACGGCGGGCGCGCTCGCGGTCGCGCAATTCGCGGTACACCTTCACCTTCAGCGTGCCGCCAGGCATCCTGATACGCACCGCCATCGATTCCTCCGCCCCATTGTGCAATGCAGCATCAGAGACCTTCCGTAGCGCAAGAGTCAACGCCTGCCCGCTGACTTTTTCTGGGACTAGTTAAGCGGCGGCGCGCACTGCGGTTCCTGATCCCGCATGGAGTGCCCAGTCGGGATCGTCGGGTGCGCGGGCTATTTCCTGGGCGAGGACTTGTTGGGCGACGATGGGCGATCGGAGACGCCGCTCGGCCATCAGATGACGAAATAATTGCCGACCTGCCAAACCGGTACCTCGCCCTTCTGCTCGCGGCGCCGCAGCTCGTCCCTTTTCTTGATCTTCAAAGTCCCGCCCGGAAGCCTGTTTCTTATCGTCACGTGTCCTCCCGTACCCCCCAAGGTACGAACGATAGACGGGAACAGTTTCATCCCGGCTAAGCAATTTCGTTCAGGTCAAGCAATTTCGGGCGCGGTAGACACAGGAACCGGGACCGGAGCGAGATCGCCGGAACCGGCTTCATTTGAAGAAATCCGCAATGCCGTTGATAGCCAGCACCGCGTAGACGATCGGTCCGGCGATAAACGCACAATAGAGGCAAAGGATCGCCGCCAGCGCCAGCAGCAGCGGCTTGTCGCGGCCGACGGCGCGGAGTTCGGACTTCACCGTCCAGCGTGCAGCGGTTTGTTCATCATCAGACATGTTCACCATCCCGCGGCCATTTCACACGGCGGGTCGAAAACTTCAACTTACCCTTGCTGCGCGGAGGGATTCACTATGCAGTGCAATATTCTTGCTGTGCATCCAAAGGGTCGCGATGCCCAGCTCGACGCCAGGCAGTAAAAATTTCCGTGGTCACCGTGCTTATCTGTCCGAATTCCTTCGATCAGATTTATTCAGGTCCCCAGCTTTCGGAACCAGTACCGCCGCCTGTGCGGCAGCCAGCCTGGCAATCGGCACCCGGTAGGGCGAACATGACACATAGTCGAGCCCGACCTTTTCACAGAAATGGATTGAGGCCGGGTCGCCGCCATGCTCGCCGCAAATGCCGAGCTTGATCTCCGGCCGCGTTGCCCTGCCTTTTTCGGCCGCCATCCGCACCAGTTCGCCGACGCCCTCGATATCGAGCGACACGAACGGATCCTGCTCGATGATGCCCTTTTGGCGATAGGTCTCCAGAAACGAGGCGGCATCGTCGCGCGAGATGCCGAAGGTGGTCTGGGTCAGATCGTTGGTGCCGAAAGAGAAGAATTCGGCCGCCTCGGCAATGACATGAGCGCGGATCGCGGCGCGCGGCAGTTCGATCATCGTGCCGGTAAGATAGGTGATCTTGACGCCGGTTTCCTCCATCACGCTCTTGGCGACGGCATCGATGCGCGCCTTGACGAATTCGAGCTCCTTCGCCAGCCCGACCAGCGGCACCATGATCTCGGGCACCACCAGCGCGCCCGCCTTCCTGCCGGCCTCCACGGCTGCCTCGAAAATGGCGCGCGCCTGCATCTCGGCGATTTCGGGATAAGAGACCGCAAGCCGGCAGCCGCGATGGCCGAGCATCGGATTAAACTCGTGCAGCGCTTCGGTGCGCCGCCTGAGCTTGTCCGGCGATACGTTCATGGCAGCGGCGACCTCGGCCACCTCCTCCTCGGTCTTCGGCAGGAATTCGTGCAGCGGCGGATCGAGCAGGCGGATCGTCACCGGCAGGCCGGCCATAATCTCGAACAGTTCGAGGAAATCGGAGCGCTGCATCGGCAACAGCTTGGCCAGCGCCGTTCGGCGGTCCTTTTCCGTATCGGCCAGGATCATCTCGCGCATGGCAACGATGCGGTCGCCGTCGAAGAACATGTGCTCGGTGCGGCAAAGCCCGATGCCTTCGGCGCCGAAGGAGCGCGCCATGCGCGCATCGAGCGGCGTCTCGGCATTGGTGCGCACCTTCATGCGGCGCGCGCCGTCGGCCCATTCCATGATGGCGGCGAAATCGCCCGAGAGTTCCGGCTGCAGCATCGGCACGGCGCCCTTCAGCACCTGGCCGTTGCCGCCGTCGATGGTGATGATGTCGCCCTTGCGAAAGGTCGCGCCCATCGCCATCAGCGTGCCGGCCTTGTAGTCGACGCGCAGCGAGCCGGCTCCTGATACGCAAGGCTTGCCCATGCCGCGCGCCACAACGGCGGCGTGGCTGGTCATGCCGCCGCGCGTCGTCAGGATGCCTTCGGCCGCATGCATCCCGTGGATGTCTTCGGGGCTGGTCTCGATGCGCACCAGGATCGCCTTGCGGCCCTGCGTCTTGGCCTCCTCGGCATCGTTCGAGGAAAACACGATCTCGCCGGTCGCAGCACCCGGGGAGGCCGGCAGGCCGACGCCGATCACATCCCGCGCAGCCTTCGGATCGATGGTCGGATGCAGCAACTGGTCGAGCGAGGCCGGATCGATGCGGGCGACGGCCTCCTCCTTCGAGATCAATCCGTCCCTGGCCATGTCGACGGCAATCTTCAGCGCCGCCTTGGCGGTGCGCTTGCCGGACCTGGTCTGCAGCATCCACAATTTGCCGCGCTCGATGGTGAATTCGAGATCCTGCATGTCGCGGTAATGCTGTTCCAGGCGGTCCGAGATGCTGACGAAAGCCTGGAAGGCGTCCGGCATCAGCTTCTGCAGCGACGGCTTGTCGGAGCCGGCGGCAATCCGCGCAGCCTCGGTGATGTTCTGCGGCGTGCGGATGCCGGCAACGACATCCTCGCCCTGGGCATTGACCAGGAACTCGCCATAGAGCTGCTTTTCGCCGGTCGACGGATTGCGGGTGAAGGCGACGCCGGTGGCCGAAGTGTCGCCCATATTGCCGAAGACCATGGCCTGGACGTTGACCGCTGTGCCCCAGCTTTCGGGGATATCGTGCAGGCGCCGGTAGGTGATGGCGCGGTTGTTCATCCAGCTGGAAAACACCGCGCCGATGGCGCCCCAAAGCTGCTCGTGCGGATCCTGTGGAAAGGGCTTGCCGAGCTCCTCCTCGACCTTGGCCTTGTAGAGCGCGATCACGCCTTGCCATTCGATCGCCGTCAGCGCGGTGTCGAGCTCATGGCCGAGGCCGCCTTTCTGGTCCTCGAGGATTTCCTCGAACACCTCATGGTCGAGACCCATGACGACATCGGAATACATCTGGATGAAACGGCGGTAGCTGTCATAGGCAAAGCGCGGATCGCCTGAATCGGCGGCCAAGGCTTCGACCGTTTCGTCATTCAGCCCGAGATTGAGCACGGTGTCCATCATGCCTGGCATCGAGGCGCGCGCACCTGAGCGAACCGATACTAAAAGCAGTTTCGAGGGATCGCCGAAACGGCGCCCGGTCAGCCGGCCTATGTGGTCAAGCGCCACCGCGACGTCCCCTTCCAGCGAAGCCGGGTAGGTGTGGCCGTTGGCATAATAGGCGTTACAGACTTCGGTGGTGATGGTGAAGCCCGGCGGCACCGGCAGGCCCAGACTGCACATTTCGGCCAGATTGGCGCCCTTGCCGCCGAGCAGATTGCGGTCGCCGGCACGGCCTTCCGCGGCGCCGTCGCCAAAGGTGTATACCCATTTGGTCATGCTTGCTCCCCGGTTGCAGGAGATTGGAAAATTATTGGCAAATCGAGCGATATGATGCTGCAGTGCGAAAGGCAAGGCATCGACCAAGCCCGCCGGCCTCTACAATCGATTAAGGAAAAGCGGCGCCGGAAAGACTTGTTTTTTGAAAGCTTTGCTTTGGAACACAAAGAGAACAAAGGACAGACGAGAATGGCCGGAAAGCTCGATTATCTGAAATGCCAGCTACAGGCGGAACGCTGGACAGCGTGAAGGCTTTCTACAGCGCGGCCTTCTGATGGTCGTTCACCGATTACGGGCCGACCTACTCAGCCTTGCCGAAGGGCTGGACGGCAGTGTTCTACCGGATGGCCAAGATGCGCCGGCCAAGCCGTTGCCCGTGCTCTATTCCGAAAGGCTGGAGGCAACATTGAGTGCCGTCGAGAATGCCGGCGGCACCTTCGTCAAGCCGATCTTTTCGTTCCCCGGCGGCAGGCGGTTCCATTTCGTCGATCCGGATGGCAATGAAATGGAGTGGGGGAATAGATCCATTCAAAGTAGCGATTGCAAAACTGGTGAATCGGTCGCGCATAGTCGATATGTCGGCATTGAGCTTTCTCCCGGCTCGTCCTATAAGGCCGCGCGCACAGCGGGCACGCTCCGGCTGTTGGGGCGTCGCCAAGTGGTAAGGCATCGGTTTTTGGTACCGACATTCCCAGGTTCGAATCCTGGCGCCCCAGCCAATTCTCATCGGTACGACCCGGAGACATGGGTAACAGAATGTACCTAAGACATGGGTGACAACCTCGTGCCGAACGGGTTGTCGATGGTCTGCA
>NZ_JAMYSP010000033.1:0-69338 GCF_040322015.1 Mesorhizobium sp. M0208
CACGGCATCAACACCTCCCGGCAAAAACCGAAAAGTGTTACCTATGTGTCCGGTACAAATCGTCACCTATGTCTCGGGCCGCTCACGGTCCATCCGGGACAGGTTCACTCGCCAGTCGCATAGGATTTCCGACACATGACAGCGATGGGCGCGGCGGCGCTGCTGATCCTTGTCCTGACTTATGCCGGCGTTGCCGTCGGCAGAATACCCGGGCTGCGCCTCGACCGGGCAGGGATAGCACTGCTCGGCGGTGCGGCGATGATCGCCATCGGCGCGCTCGACATGGAAGACGCCTACCGCGCCATCAGCTTCGACACCATCACGCTTCTGCTCGGTATGATGATCGTCGTGGCGCATCTGAAAGTGTCCGGCGCCTTCCGCGCGCTCGGCGGGTTCGCCATCGAGCATGCGCATGCGCCGTTCATGCTGCTGGTGATGGTGACGCTGTTGACCGGCGTCCTGTCGGCATTCCTCGTCAACGACGCTATCTGCCTGGTCATGGCGCCGATCGTCGTCCATGTCACCCGCGTCATCAACCGCAACCCGGTTCCCTACCTGATCGCCACGGCGACCGCATCCAATTGCGGCAGTGTCGCGACCATCACCGGCAATCCGCAGAACATGGTCATCGGCGCCCTGTCGGGGATTTCCTATCCGGCCTTCTCGGCGGCGCTTGCGCCGGTGGCACTGTTCGGCCTCGTCGCCGTCATCGTCATCGTCCGCATCGTCTACCGCGCCGAATTTTCGCGCAAGGCCGAGCTCAGCCCCGAAGTCTACCGAGGCCGCATGCTGCCGGGGCAGGTGCTAAAGGCGGTGGTCGTCTGTATCGGTTTGGCCATCGCCTTCTTTGCCGGCGTTCCGGTTGCCAAGGCGGCGCTGATCGGCGGCGCGATTCTCTTGCTGACCCGCGCCATCAAACCTGAGCGCATCTATCGCGAGATCGATGGGCCGCTGCTGTTCATGTTCGCCGGGCTGTTCATCGTCGTCGCCGGAGCCGAGAAGACGCTGCTTACGCCCGACATCGTCGCTTCGGCAAAAGACCTTGGGCTGAATGATGTGTGGCGGCTGTCCGGCTTCACCGCGGTGCTGTCCAACATCATGAGCAATGTCCCGGCCGTGCTGGCGCTGAAGCCGTTCGTGCCCGGACTGGAAAACCCCGAGCGGGCCTGGCTGGTCGTCGCCATGAGCTCGACGCTGGCCGGCAATTTCACGTTGCTCGGCTCGGTCGCCAATCTGATCGTTGCCGAGCACGCGCGGGTCTCCGGCAAACCGCTGGGCTTCATCGCCTTCTTCAAGGTCGGCCTGCCGTTGACGCTGGTCACCCTCCTTGCCGGGACGGCATGGCTGGCGGCCTAGAAGCGCGTCGCATTCGACCGACCTCATGCGGCGCGCCTTAGGCTCTTTTTCATCATGTCGTTATCGCAAAACCGCTGCACACTTTTGCGCGGCATGCATTAGCCGGTCAGGGCGATGTCACCGTCAGATGGCCTTTCATGTTGGGATGGAAGCGGCAGAAATAATCGACCGATTCCGCCTTCTTCACCGTCAGGCTCGCCGCCTTCTTCGGCGGGATCATCACTTCCCAGGCGCCGTTGACGGTTGCCGTGTGGGCGAACACGTCCTTGTTCACCCACCTGATCGTGTCGCCGACCTTCGCCTCGATCTTCGCCGGCGAAAACACAAGCTTCTCGATCGTCACCTCGATGGTTTCGGCCTTGGCCGGCGCGGCACCCATGGCCAATGCCAGAGCAACCCACAGATGCCGCCTCGACATCGTTGGCCTAATCCTCACTTCAGCATGCCGGCGACGTGTTCGGCGTGCTGTTCGTGGCCCTGGAATATTTTCAGGCCGGTTTCCAGCAGGCTCTTCAGCTCGGCATTGCTGGCGGACGGGATCAGCAGAGTTTCGAGCGCGCCATTGACCTGCTTGTGGTAGGCCACCTCGCTGGCGACATAGGCCTTGTCGAAAGCCGCACCCTTGAGCTTGGCAAGCTTCGCACGTTCCTCGGCCGCCGCCTTGGTCAGCGCCTTGCTGGTCGGATTGTCCTCAGGCGTGACCTTGAGCTTCTTGACCAGGTCGAGAGCCTGTTTGTTGACCGCCTCGTGATCTCGCACCATGTCCTTGGCGAAATCCACGACCTCCTTGTTTTTCGATTTCTTCAGCGCCTGCTTGGCCGCCTCGACGTCAAGCACGCCCGCTGTGTAGGCGATATGTGCGATCTGCGGGTCGGTCGGTTTGTCGGCAGCTTGCGACGAGGGCGCCGCGCCAAGCAGGAAAATTGCGGCCAGTGCCATGGTCGATCGAATAAACATGATGCTCTCCTTCGCCCCGACGCGGAACGGCATCGGGCTTCGTTTTCAGTGATGCTCATTGGATGCAGGTCACGGGAAAACGTTCCCGCGAAAATCGCCGCGGCCTATCCGGAAAGACCAAGCCGCTGCATCACGGCATTGGTCAGCCGTTCGCAGCGCCGGCCCGCGAACGGAAAGGCGTCGAGCAGCACCGGGCCGATCTGGTCGTCCAGCGCCTTGCGCACCAGCGCGCGGGCGCGGTGCAGCCGGGTCTTGATGGTTTCTGGTCGCACGCCAAGCAGTTCGGCGGTTTCCTCGATGCTCAATCCCTCGATGACGCGCGCCACGAACACCATCCGGTAGACATCGGGAAGACTGTCGGTTGCCCGTTCGACAAGCTCAAGGATCTGCCGTTGCGCCATCGTCCGCTCCGGATCGTCGCTCGGGTTGAAGGGAAACCGGATGATTTCGGCTTGCGGGTTTTCTGGCATCGCTACCATTCGCCGCCTTTTGCGCAAGCGGCCGAGGGCTTCGTTGATGACGATACGCGACAGCCATGTGGCGAGCGAGGCATCGCCGCGAAAGGACTCGAGATGGGCAAAGGCGCTGACATACGCCTCCTGCACGATGTCCTCGGCCTCGCTGTCGTTCCGCACAACGCCGCGGGCGATGCGGTAGAGCCTTTGGTTGTGCGTCTTGATGATGGTGCGGAATGCATCGCCATCACGTGCCAGCGCGCGGCCGACAAGCTGCATATCGCGGGAAGCGGCGGGCGTTGCCGTCAACGCAGCAGGCATGGCCGATCTCCTGATAGGCTTCTCATCGCGACATTGGATGCATCGGCCGACAAAAGGTTCCCGACCGATCCCGCCGGCCAACCTCGATCCGTTTCAAGGACTGGCAGAGACTATTCTACCGCCTTCACCACACTGCCGCCCCTGTTTTGTAGAGTCGACCGATCGGTCGCCGTGATATCGCTCAGGATCGCAATTTTTCCAGGCTGTTACGCCGATTTTCTGACTCAGTCTGGAATGGTGCTGGCTCAGGCATCAGCGGCCGCCGCCAGCCCGCGCGCCAGGTCGGCCTTCAAATCCTCGACATCCTCGAGCCCGATCTGCAGGCGCACCAGCGGCCCGTCATACGGGCCCTTGGCGACAGTACGGTCGCCCAGGAATACCGGCACGGCAAGGCTCTCATAGCCGCCCCAGGAATAGCCGAGGCCGAAAAACTTCAACGCGTCGAGGAAGGCGTGCTGCTGCTTCTGTCCGCCGCCCGCGAGAACGATCGAGAAGATGCCGCTCGATCCGCAAAAATCGCGCTTCCACATAGCGTGGTCGGGATGACTGGGCAGCCCCGGATGCAGCACCTGCGCTACGCCGGGCTGACCCTCCAGCCAGCCGGCGAGGGAAAGCGCGCTCTTTTGATGATGCTCCAGCCGCACGCCCATCGTGCGCAGGCCGCGCAGCACCTGGTAGACGTCGTCCGGTCCAGCGCAGCAGCCCATCGTGTTGAACGTCTCGCAAAGCTGATTCCAGTAAGCTGCATTGGCCGACACCGTGCCGAGCAGCACGTCGGAATGGCCGGCCGGGTATTTCGTCGCCGCGTGGATGGAGATGTCGACGCCGTGGTCGAGCGGGCGGAAGTAGAGCGGCGTCGCCCAGGTGTTGTCCATCATGACGATGGCGCCGGCGGCATGTGCTGCCTTGGCGATGGCCGGTATGTCCTGCACCTCGAAAGTGTTGGAGGCCGGCGATTCCGTGAACACCACCTTGGTGTTGGGCTTGATCAGCGCCGCGATGCCGGCGCCGATGCGCGGTTCGTAATACTCGACCTCGATGCCCAGCCGCTTCAGCATCGTGTCGGCGAAGTTGCGGGTCGGATGATAAACGGAATCGACGATCAGCAGATGATCGCCGGCCGACAGGAAGGCGAGCAGCGGCAGCGTCACCGCCGCAAGGCCGGACGGTACCGCGACCGTGCCTGCCGAACCTTCCAGCGCATCGATCGCGCTGTTCAGCGCATCGGTGGTCGGCGTGCCGCGCGTGCCGTAGGTGTATCTCTGGCTGCGTGAAGCCATCGCCGCCGCATTGGGATAGAGCACGGTCGAGGCATGCACCACCGGCGGATTGACGAAGCCGAAATAGTCATGCGGGTTGTTGCCGGAATGGGCGAGCCGCGTGTTGACGCCCATCTCGCTGCCGTCTTTTGCCATTGCTTTTCGTCCCATGGGTTGGTCGTTAGCCATAGTGCGGCGGCATTGGCCGCGCAACCGCACCGCACTCGCCAGGCCAAGGTCTTGAATATGCCAATTCAGCAATGCGCCGTAGATCCTCTGAACGGCTGCCAGGTGCGCTTGGCAAGTCACGGTCGGACTTTGCCGGCTTAATTGGCGCGCTGACCAATTTGCGAGCGCGTTTGTCTGCAATTGAGGCATTTCAGGCGGTTGGTTTTCAAAGTCTTTCGGATTTGGTCATTTCCCTTGACCTCACAGGAATAATCGCCTTCGATGTTGTTCGTGAATGGGAGGCAGCGCGTCGGTTACGATGCGCGATTCCGGTGATGGGCCGGGATTACATAGCTGCGTTCACACGGGAAAAAGTCAGGTTCGCCTGGAAAAAACAGAAAAGGGTCTGTGGGTCATGAAACACATTGCAATCGGCGTTTTGGGCGCCGCCGCGTTTGGATTCGCGGCTTCGGCTGCGTCGGCGAGCACGCTCGACGACGTCAAGGCGAAAGGCTTCATCCAGTGCGGCACCAATACGGGTCTTGCTGGCTTCGCGGCGCCTGACGACAAGGGTGAATGGAAAGGCATCGATGTGGATTTCTGCCGCGCCGTGGCGGCCGCCGTCTTCGGCGATGGCAGCAAAGTCAAGTTCACGCCGCTCAGTGCCAAGGAGCGGTTCACCGCGCTGCAGTCGGGCGAGGTCGACATCCTGTCGCGCAACACCACCTGGACCATCAACCGCGACACGGCGCTTGGCCTGAACTTCGTCGGCGTCACCTATTATGACGGTCAGGGCTTCATGATCAACGCCAAGAAGCTTCCGGGCGTGAATTCGGCACTGCAGCTTTCGGGCGCGGCGGTGTGTGTGCAGAGCGGCACCACGACCGAGCTCAACCTTGCCGACTATTTCAAGTCGAACAAGATGGAGTACAACCCCGTCGTCTTCGAAAAGCTGGATGAGGTTAACGCCGCCTATGACGCCGGCCGCTGCGACGTCTACACCACCGACCAGTCGGGTCTCTACGGCATTCGCCTGACGCTCAGCTCGCCGGCCGACCACGTCGTGCTGCCCGAGATCATCTCCAAGGAACCGCTTGGGCCGGCCGTGCGCCAGGGTGACGACCAGTGGTACCACATCGTCAAGTGGACCTATTTCGCGCTGCTCAACGCCGAGGAACTGGGCATCACCCAGGCCAATGTCGACGAGATGAAGAACTCGGACAATCCCGAGATCAAGCGCGTGCTCGGCCAGGAAGCCGACACCAAGATCGGCACCGATCTCGGCGTCTCCAATGACTGGGTCGTCAACATCGTCAAAGCCGTCGGCAATTACGGCGAGATGTTCGAACGCAATGTCGGCTCCGGCAGCCCGCTGAAGATCGCCCGCGGCATCAACGCGCTGTGGACCAAGGGTGGCCTGCAGTACGCTCCGCCGATCCGCTGATCGAAAATGGATCCGGAAGGCAGATCGTCTGCCTTCCGGTCTCTCTTTCCAGGGGACTGTCGAATGGCATCGCAGGAAGTTCTTCGCGAGGAGCCAAGCCGCGGTTCCTTCATCAATGATCCGCGCGTCCGCGGCATATTCTTTCAAGCGCTGGTCCTCGTCCTGCTGGTAGCGGGTGTCTGGTGGGTTACCCACAACGTCATCGCCAATTTGACGCGGCTGCACATCGCTTCCGGCTTCGGCTTTCTCAAGGGCCGCGCCGGTTTCGACATCAGCGAAAGCGCCATCGCTTATTCATCGGATTCGACCTATTTCCGTGCCATCCTGGTCGGCTTTATCAACACCGTGATCGTGGCCGTCGTCGGCATCATCACCGCCACCATCATCGGTTTCATCGTCGGCATCGGCCGGCTGTCGCATAACTGGCTGATCAGGAAGATCTGCACCGTTTATGTCGAGGTGTTCCGCAACATCCCCCCGCTGCTGGTCATCTTCTTCTGGTATTCCGGCGTGCTCGCCGTGCTGCCGCCGCCGCGCGAGAGCATCAATCTGCCGTTCGGCTCCTTCCTCAACCAGCGCGGCTTCTATTTTCCCCGCGCTATATGGGGCGAGGGCTCCTGGCTGATCCTGGTCGCACTGCTCCTCGGCATCGCCATGGCCTGGTTCGTGGCCCGCAAGGCGCGGCAGCGGCAGATGGCGACGGGACAGCCATTCCCGGTGTTCTGGACATCCATAGCGTTGATTGTCGGCCTGCCGCTGCTGGCCTACGCGCTGAGCGGCTTTCCGCTGAGCTTCGAATTTCCAAAGCAGTCGACCTTCAATCTCGTCGGTGGTTTTCAGGTCAGGCCCGAGTTCCTGTCCCTCTATCTGGCGTTGTCCTGCTATACGGCCGCCTTTATCGCCGAAATCGTGCGCGCCGGCATCAGGGGCGTCAGCGCAGGCCAGACCGAGGCGGCCGCGGCACTCGGGCTGCGCTCGGGATCGATCCTCAGGCTTGTCGTCGTGCCGCAGGCGATGCGCATCGTTATTCCGCCGCTGACTAGCCAGTATCTCAACCTGACCAAGAATTCCTCGCTCGCCATCGCCATCGGCTATCCGGACCTGACAGCGACTGCCGGCACGGTCTTGAACCAGACCGGGCAGGCGGTTGAAGGCGTGGTGATCATGATGGCTGTCTATCTCGCGCTCAGCCTGATCACGTCGGCGATTATGAACGTCGTGAACGCCAGGATGGCGCTGGTGGAGAGGTAGGGACATGCAGGAACACGACATGTCCTGGGTGCGGACGGAGATGGCGCTGGCCCAACCGGCGCCATCGAGCGAGCGTGGCCTCACCGCCTGGGTCCGCAAGAATCTGATCGCATCGACCGGCGACGCCATCCTGACCATCATCGGCATCGTGCTGGTTGCCATGATCCTGCCGCAGATCGTCAATTGGGCTTTCATCAACGCCCAGTGGACGGGACCGGACCGCACGGTCTGCGCCACCGTGGCGCAGGGCGGCATCCAGCCGGACGGCTGGACCGGCGCCTGCTGGGCCTTCGTCAACGCCAAGTTCGGCCAGTTCATGTTCGGCCGCTATCCTCTGGAAGAGCGTTGGCGCCCGATCCTGGTGGCCATCCTGTTCGTGGCGCTGCTGGTGCCGCTGCTCATTCCGCGCGTACCGCGCAAGGGGCTGAACGCCATTCTTCTCTTTTTCGTACTGCCGGTCGTCGCCTTCGTTCTGCTGGTCGGCGGCATGTTCGGCCTGCCCTATGTCGAAACCCCGCTCTGGGGTGGACTGCTGGTGACACTCAGCCTGTCCTTCGTCGGCATAGCCGTGTCGCTGCCGGTCGGCATCGTGCTGGCGCTCGGCCGGCGCTCGAACATGCCGATCGTCAAGCTGCTGTGCGTGATCTTCATCGAGACGGTACGCGGCATCCCGCTGATTACGGTGCTGTTCTTTGCCAGCGTGATGCTGCCGCTGTTCCTGCCGGCCGGCGTCAGCTTCGACAAGTTCCTGCGCGCGCTGATCGGCGTGTCGCTGTTTGCCGCCGCCTACATGGCCGAAGTGGTGCGCGGCGGCCTGCAGGCGATCCCCAAAGGCCAGTATGAGGGCGCCGATTCGCTCGGCCTCAGCTACTGGCAGAAGATAGGTCTGGTCGTCATGCCGCAGGCGCTGAAGCTGGTCATTCCCGGCATCGTCAACACCTTCATCGGCATGTTCAAGGACACCAGCCTGGTCATCGTCATCTCGATGTTCGACCTCCTCGGCATCGTCAAGCAGAACTTCTCCGACGCCAGTTGGGCGACGCCGCAGACGGCCAGATCCGGCCTGGTGTTCGCGGCTTTCATCTTCTGGCTGTTCTGCTTCGGCATGTCGCGCTATTCAATGTACACGGAACGCCGTCTCGACACCGGCCACAAACGCTAAAAAGGGGACCTTGTCATGGCCATAGAAAACGCCGTCAGCGCGGAAGAGATCAAGGTCAATGCCGCCAAGATGCACATTTCCACCACCGATGTCGCCATCGACATCATCGCCATGCACAAATGGTACGGCGAATTCCATGTGCTGAAGGACATCAATCTAAAGGTGATGCGCGGCGAGCGCATCGTCATCTGCGGCCCGTCGGGCTCCGGCAAATCGACGATGATCCGCTGCATCAACCGGCTGGAGGAACACCAGAAGGGCAAGATCATCGTCGACGGCAAGGAACTGACCAACGATCTGAAGAAGATCGACGAGGTGCGCCGCGAGGTCGGCATGGTGTTCCAGCACTTCAACCTGTTCCCGCATCTGACCATTCTGGAGAATTGCACGCTGGCGCCGATCTGGGTGCGCAAGATGCCGCGCAAACAGGCCGAGGAAATCGCCATGCATTTCCTCAAGCGCGTCAAGATCCCGGAACAGGCCAACAAATATCCCGGCCAGCTTTCCGGCGGCCAGCAACAGCGCGTGGCGATCGCCCGCTCGCTGTGCATGAACCCGCGGATCATGCTGTTCGATGAGCCGACCTCGGCTCTCGACCCGGAAATGATCAAGGAAGTGCTGGAAACGATGGTCGGGCTGGCGGAGGAAGGCATGACCATGCTCTGCGTCACCCACGAGATGGGCTTTGCGCGTAAAGTCGCCAACCGTGTGATCTTCATGGACCAAGGCCAGATCGTCGAGCAGAACACGCCGGCCGAGTTCTTCGACCACCCGCGCCATGAGCGCACGAAGCTGTTCCTGTCCCAGATCCTGCACTGATCCTGTACCCCGGTTCGGACAAGAGCGGCGGATCAAGCCTCTGTCTTGCTGGCTTCGCGCGTATTCGACGAGCGCTGACCGTGCGCTGCGCGAGAAGATAGCAAGCGTGCTTCAGGTCGTTCGAGTGGTCACGTTGCAACCTGGTAACTAAGGCCGGCGCGGATCATAAGCGCGCCGGCTGCGTTCATTGCCATTGGGAGTTGTATAGCGAGCCGCGTGGGCGCGTGCGGCGGCAGGTCACGGGTTCATCCTGATGCTCATCCAACCGATCGATTATTTCCTCGTCGTCTGGTTCGCGCTGGCGCTGGCTTCGACGCTTTATGTCGGCTTCGACCAATATCGCAACAATCCCGAGCCGGTGGTGATGAAATGGGGCTTCATTCTGGTCACCCTCTATATGGGTCCGCTCGGCTTGCTGCTCTACGTGCTCGCCGACAAGGAGCCTCGGCCGGGCGAGCATGAACTCTTCACCCGCCCGCTCTGGAAGCAGGGCGTCGGCTCCACCATCCATTGCGTCGCCGGCGATGCCACCGGCATCATTCTTGCCGCCGCTGTCACGGCGGCGCTCGGCCTGCCGATGTGGATCGACCTGATCGTCGAATATCTGGCCGGCTTTGCCTTCGGCCTGTTCATCTTCCAATCGCTGTTCATGAAATCGATGATGGGCGGCACCTATTGGGAGAACGTGCGCAAGAGCTTCCTGCCCGAGTTCATCTCCATGAACTTCATGATGGCCGGCATGGCACCGGTCATGAGCTTCCTGATGATGGGCCGCGACATGCGCGCGATGGAACCGACGGAGCTGTTGTTCTGGGGCGTGATGTCGATCGGCGTCATCGCCGGCTTTGCGCTTGCCTACCCGGCCAATGTCTGGCTGGTCGCCCGGGGGCTGAAGCATGGGCTGATGACGCAGCGCGCGCAGGCAGCCGGCATCGATGGTCGAAAGCAGCCTGCAACGAGACAACATGCGCAGATGCAAATGCAGCAGGCCGACGCCAGCGGCCATCGCGGGCAGCGCCACGATATGGCTTCCCACAAAGGCAAAGGCGGCGGCCATCACATGGAGACAGATGCCACGACGCCGCAGGTCGCTGCCCTGGGTGCCGTCTCCCTGCTGGCGCTCGGCATCGGCATGATCGCGCCGGCGAACTGGCTGAACCTGACGCTGTCGGCACGCGACGTCGGCGGGGTGATCATGCCGCGAGGCATGATCATGGATCGCGACACGCCGGCCGACGCAATGCGCGACATGGCCGCCACCGATCCGCGCCTCGTGGCCGCCTCTTATGGTCTGTCGACAAGGGGTGACCAGGACCTGCCGTTTCGAGTTGAGAAAGGCGTCAAGGTATTCGAGCTCAGGCCTTCAGTGGTCCGCTGGCAGATCCTGCCGGACGTTGCGGTCGACGCCTATGCCTATAACGGCCAGATTCCTGGTCCGCGAATTCACATTCGCCAGGGCGATCGGGTCAGGATCAACGTCACCAACGGCCTGCCTGAGGAAACGACCATCCATTGGCACGGGATGATCTTGCCGAACCAGATGGATGGACCGGCCGAGATCACGCAGGCGCCGATCGAGCCCGGGCAATCCTATTCATACGAATTCACCGCAACCCAGCACGGAACCTATTTCTATCACCCACATGCCAAGCCGGACCGAACCCAGGCGCTCGGCCTCTACGGTGCGCTGATCATCGATCCCGCCAATCCCGCCGACGAGGTCGCGGCCGACCATGATTACGTCATCGAGCTTCAGGAATGGCTGGTGCGAGAAGGGCTGACCTACCCGTCGATGCCGATGGACGGCGGCATGCCGAATTTCTTCACCATCAACGGCAAGGCCTATCCCTCGACCGAGACGATCCCGATGAAGGTTGGCGAGACGCTCAAGGTGCGGTTCATCGGCACCAACAACGGCTTCATCCATCCGATGCATATCCATGGCGGACCGTTCGAGGTCGTTGCCCGCGACGGCGAAACGATCGCTGCCTCGAGTCGTTTCCTTGCCGATACGGTCAATGTCGGGCCGGGTCAGCGCTACGACGTGATCTGGAAGGCGCAGCGTCCGGGCAAATGGCTGATCCATTGCCACATCCCGCATCACACCACGAACAACAATGTCGAGGAGAAGGGCGGAGGCGGGCTGATGGTCGTCATCGATGTCACCTGACCGTAGCCGTCTAAAAAGGAGCGTCAGTGCTCGTGGCCGTGGTTTTCGTCATGCACGTCTCGTGAGGGTGCGGATGGTCGTTCTCTCCACGTTCGGTTGAAAACCGCACATTCGCCGTAGCCAAGGCCGGCATATGCTGGGACAGTTCGTCCTTCAGCGCTGCCGCGATGTTGTTCGCTTCCGAGAGCGGCAGGGTTTCGTCTGCGGCAATTGCGATGTCGGCGTGCAATCTATGACCGATCCAGCGCGCCTTGGCATCGACAATGCGTGCGCCCGGAACGTGCTCGGCGGCATGCCGGATTTCATCCATCACACCGGGTTCGATTCCATCCAGCATGCGGGTCAGCACCGAGCGGGCCGATTGCCAGACGATACCGAAGATCGCAATCGTGATCAGCAGGCCGACAATCGGGTCGGCCAAGGAAAAGCCGAGCCAGACGCCGATGGCTCCGATGACCACGGCAAGGCTGGTAAGTCCGTCGGTGCGGGCGTGATAGCCGTCGGCAATCAGTGCCGCGCTGTTGATTTCGCGGCCGACACGGATACGGAACACGGCAACCGCCTCGTTGCCGAGGAAGCCGACAATGCCCGCCGCCGCCAGCCAGCCCAGGTGCGTCACCGCTTGTGGATTGATCAGCCTGTCGATGGCTTGGTAGACGGCGACTACAGCGCTGAACAGGATGATGAGCACGATGATGATGCCGGCCAGATCCTCGACCCGGCCCAAGCCATAGGTGAAGGTCCGCGACGGCTTGCGCCGCGCCAGCACGAACGCAATCCATAGCGGGATCGCCGTGGTCGCATCGCCGATGTTATGGATCGTATCGGCCAGCAATGCCACGCTCCCCGACAGCACAACCACGACCATCTGCAATGCTGCGGTGATCGCCAGGATCACGAACGACCATTTGATTGCCCAGATGCCCCGATCGGTGGTGGCAATTGTCGCATCGATGACGCCATGGCTGTGGCCGTGCGGACCGTGATCGCCGTGATGATGTGCGGCGTGCGAGCCGAACCCGAGCCATTCCAGAATGCGGGCTACGATGGCATTCATAGATATTTCGCCAGCTGCTTGAGTTCCGCCAGCGAATTGCCGCCGGTTTCGACGCTGTCCGTCAGGCAATGCTCGATGTGATCGTTGATCAGCTCGCGCTTGGCGCTGCTGATGGCCCGTTCGACGGCATGAAGCTGCTGCGCCAGATCAACGCAAGGGCGATGCGCCTCGATCATCGCCAGCACCGCCGCGAGGTGGCCTTGCGCGCGCTTCAGGCGCTTTATGATGGAAGGATGCGAAGCGTGGAGGTGATCTGACATGCCTCTGCATATCCTCCCCGGGAGGATACGCGTCAAGCTCTAAGTCAGCTGTGCAATTTCCGGAGAGGCTTCACCTTGAACATTGCTTGGCCTATGCCTTCCCCATGAAGAAGCTTGCTCGTTTTCTCGGCCTGCTGGTCGTTGCAGCAGTCCTTGCGGTGGCGCTGGGCACGCTGCTGCCGCGCCCGCTCTGGCCGGCGGCCGCTGCCGATCCGATCGGCGCAAGCCACCGCATCGTGGTGCTGAAAAATCCGATCCACACCGAGATCGCCATCCCGGTCGACGACGATGTGCGCCGGCGCTTCCACTTCCTGGTCGATGCCGGCATTCCGGCCGACATGGCGGAGGTCCGCTACATCGTCTTCGGCTGGGGCGGCCGCGCCTTCTATCTCGAGACGCCGACCTGGTCGGAACTGAAGGCAGTGCCGGTGATGAAGGCGCTGACCGTCGATGCCTCGGTGATGCATGTCGACATTTCAGGCGAAATCGCCGAGCCGCATCCCGACGTCGCCGGCTTCGACGTAAGTGAGGAACGCTTTGCGGCGCTGCTCGATTTCATTGCAGCGAGTTTTCAGCAGGGACCGAACGGGGCCATGCCGATCGAGGATGCGGCCTACTCCCGTTTCGATCGTTTCTTCGAAGCCAATGGCCATTTCAACGCGCTGGTCGGCTGCAACACCTGGGCGGCGGCTGCACTGCGCACCGCCGGCCTGCGCACCGGCTGGTGGAACCCGCTGCCGGCCTCGCTTAGCCTGTCGATGCGGCTTTACAATTGACAAGGCTCCGATGACTTAGGACCGCCGAGCGTCCGCCCGCCAGCCATAGAGCCAGTCCAGATCAGCGGCGAGTTTTTCGGGTGAGCGCATCGCCAGGAACAGGTTGCGGGCCATCGCCACCGGCCCGGCCGCATGCCAGGCGAGGCGGTTGAGGGCGCCGCGGCGGGCGACCTGGGATACGCGCGGCCGCCGCGCCTGTTCCCAGGCGACAAGCGCGCTGCTGAGGTCGGCAGGCGAGCTGGCAACGAAACCGGCAAGGGTTACCGCGTCTTCGATCGCCATCGCCGCTCCCTGTGCGGCAAACGGCGTCATCGCATGCGCCGCATCGCCAATCAGCGCTATGCCCTCCGGCGTCGTCCACCGCCGCTGCTCGACGGTATGGATCGGCCATGCCGTCCATGGCGCGGCCTCGCTCGCCAGACGGACCAGCGCCGGCGCGGTACCGCGCATGGCGTTGGCGAGGATGGCGGGGTCGGCATGCCCCGACCAGTTCTCGGCGATGCGCTCGCCCTTGGTGAAGGCCGCGAGGTTGAAGACCGCGCCACGGCTGACCGGATAGGCGACCATATGGAAGCCTGGATAGAGGAATGCGGTAACGCAATCGGGCGCACCGATCACCCTGAAGGCTTGTCCGGCGAGGCTGTCCGCGGCCACCGTTGCGCGCCAGGCAAGCTCGCCCGAGAAGCGGCTTCTCCGGAAATCGGCCGCCTTGCGGGCGAGCGTTTCTCGCACCGACGACCAGACGCCATCGGCTCCGACCAGCAACGATCCTTCGGCTTCGATGGTCGTGCCGGCAATCTCGACTGTTGCGGTGATGCCATTCGGTCCGGTTGCGACGCCGCCGACGCGGGCACCAGTGACAAGCTCGACCTCGGAACGCTCGGCTATCCGCGCCATCAGCGCTGACTGCAGGTCGGCGCGGTGGGCGACGAGATAGGGTGCTCCCCAGCGCGTTTCAGCCGCCTGGCCAAGCGGTACGCGCGCCAGCTCGCGCAGCGTGACGGCATCCTTCAGCACGACCGCCTCCGGCCGCACCGCCGTCGGCAGCAGCCGATCGAGTAGGCCGAATTGTCGAAGGATGCATGTCGCGTTGGGTGAAAGCTGGATGCCGGCACCGGCAGCCTCGAGGTGCTGCGCCTGTTCGAACAGTTTTGTCCGATAGCCGCGCTCGGCGAAGGCCAGTGCCACGGTCAGTCCGGCGACGCCCGCCCCGGCGATGACCACCTGCCGGGACTGCGTTTCTCGCATCAGGCTTGTCGCGGAAGAATCAGGCGGCCTGGTCGATATAGAGGCAGCCCGGCGGCTGCGTTTCCAATGCCTTCAGCTTGGGCGAATAGCGATAGAGCGTCGAGCAATAGGGGCAGACTTTTTCATTGTCGTCGCCCATATCGAGAAATACATGCGGGTGGTCGAAAGGCGGATTGGCGCCGGTGCACATGAATTCCTTGACGCCGATGTCGATTGCCGGATAGCCCGCATCGTTCTGGAAATGGGGAATGGAACCGCCTGCCATCGTCGTCTCCTGATCTTGTCGATTGCATCTGGATCATAACCCGTCTCTTTGCAAGATCGATGAAATGAAACTGTCGCAAAAGCCTGTCAGAGGATAAGTTAAGCCGGTTAAGGCTGTGGTCGTCGAACGGTGTGGGAAGAGCGGAAACCATGAACGAACTGAAGCCGGTCCAGAACGAATTCATCACCGTCGAGGCCGCGAGCCGAGAAGGCGGCAATCCCGACCGCTTCGTCAATCGCGAGTTTTCCTGGCTGCAATTCAACCGGCGCGTGCTCGAGGAATCGCTGAATACCAATCATCCGCTGCTCGAGCGCGTCCGGTTCCTGTCGATATCGGCTGCCAACCTCGACGAATTCTTCATGGTCCGCGTCGCCGGTCTTGCCGGTCAGGTGCGCGAGGGCATCGTGCTGAAGAGCCCGGATGGGCGCACTCCCGAGCAGCAGCTCGAACAATTGCTGCGCGAGGTCGAGCGCCTGCAGGAGGACCAGCAGAACAGCCTTTCGGCGCTGATGCTGCTGCTCGACAAACAAGGCATCGAAAGCATCACCCGCGATGCGCTGACCAAGGACGAGAAGACCTGGCTCGAGGACCATTTCCAGGAGCAGGTATTTCCGGTCCTGACCCCGCTGTCGATCGACCCGGCGCATCCGTTTCCGTTCATTCCCAATCTCGGTTTCTCGATGGCGCTGCAATTGCGCCATCGCAAGAACGGCGAGGAAATGAGCGCGCTTCTGCGCCTGCCGGTGGCGCTGAGGCGCTTCATCCGTTTGCCGGATCGCAAGCATCATGTCCGCTTCATTCCACTCGAAGAGGCGGTCAGTCTCTATATCGGCAAGCTGTTCCCCGGCTATGAGGTCAAGGGCTCCGGCACGTTCCGCATCATCCGCGACAGCGATATCGAGGTCGAGGAAGAATCAGAGGATCTGGTGCGGCTGTTCGAGACGGCGCTGAAGCGGCGACGCCGCGGCTCGGTCATCCGCATCGAGTTCGACAGGTCGATGCCGGCCGAATTGCGCGATTTCGTCGCCGGCGAGCTCGGCGTCTCGGCCAGCCGGATCAGCGTGCTCACCGGTCCGCTGGCGCTCAGCCAGATCTCGGAGATCGTCGCCGTCGCCCGCGACGATCTGAAGTTCACGCCTTACAATCCGCGCTTTCCCGAGCGCATCCGCGAGCATGGCGGCGACTGTTTTGCCGCGATCCGCGAGAAGGACATCATCGTCCACCACCCTTACGAATCCTTCGACGTGGTGGTGCAGTTTCTGCGCCAGGCAATGGCCGACCCGGAAGTGGTGGCGATCAAGCAGACGCTCTACCGCACCTCCAACGACAGCCCGATCGTACGGGCTTTGGTCGATGCGGCGGAAGCCGGCAAGTCGGTGACGGCGCTGGTCGAGCTCAAGGCGCGCTTCGACGAGGAGGCCAACATCCGCTGGGCGCGCGACCTCGAGCGTGCCGGCGTCCAGGTCGTCTTTGGCTTTCTCGAACTGAAGACCCACGCAAAGATGTCGCTGGTCGTGCGGCGCGAGGACGGCAGGCTGCGCAATTACGTGCATCTCGGCACCGGCAACTACCACCCGGTCACCGCCCGCATCTACACCGATCTGTCCTTCTTCACCACCGACCCGACAATCGCGCGCGATGTCGCCCAGTTGTTCAACTTCATCACCGGCTATGCCGAGCCGGCCGAGCAGATGCGGCTGGCCATCTCGCCGTTCACGCTGCGCGACCGCATCCTCCAGCACATTTCGGATGAGATCAGCCACGCGCTGGAGGGCAGACCGGCCCGCATCTGGATGAAGATGAACGCCTTGGTCGACCCGATCGTCATCGACGCGCTCTACGATGCCAGCCGCGCCGGCGTCGAGATCGATCTCGTCGTGCGCGGCATCTGCTGCCTGAGACCGCAGGTGCCCGGCCTATCGGAGAACATCAGGGTGAAGTCGATCGTCGGCCGCTTCCTCGAGCACAGCCGAATCTATTGCTTCGGCAACGGCCACGGCCTGCCCTCGGACGGGGCGATCGTCTACATCTCCTCGGCCGATCTGATGCCGCGCAATCTCGACCGCCGCGTCGAGACCATGGTGCCGATCACCAATCCAACTGTGCATGAGCAGGTGCTCGGCCAGATCATGCTCGGCAACATCATGGACAACCAGCAAAGTTTCGACGTATTGGCTGACGGAACCTCCCGGCGCGTCGTGCTGGAGGAGGGCGAGGAACCGTTCAACGCGCAGGAATATTTCATGACCAATCCGAGCCTGTCCGGAAGGGGCGATGCGTTGAAGTCGCATGCGCCCAAGCGCATTGCGCAGTTCAAACGCCGCAAGAAACAGAACGCAGCGACGGGCTGATGATTTCAGCGTCCCAGGGCCGGCTCCAGGACCGCCGACCGCTGTCCATCATCGATATCGGGTCGAACTCGATCCGTCTTGTGATCTATGAGGGGCTGGCGCGCTCGCCGACCTTGCTGTTCAACGAAAAGATGCTGGCCGGCCTCGGCCGCGGCATCGTTTCGACCGGAAAGCTCGATCCCGAGGCGGTGACGCGTTCGATGGAAGAGTTCCGCCGCTTCCGCGCGCTCTCCGACCAGGCCGGCGCCGAGCGCATGTATGTGCTGGCGACCGCCGCCGCTCGTGAGGCGGTCAACGGCCCCGACTTCATCCACCGCGCCGAGGATGTGCTCAGGACCGAGATCCAGGTGCTGAGCGGCCGCGAGGAAGCTCATTATTCGGCACTCGGCGTGATCTCCGGTTTCCACCCGGCCAACGGCATCGCCGGCGACCTTGGCGGCGGCAGCCTCGAACTGATCGACATCGACGGTGAGACGATCGGTGACGGCATCACGCTGCCGTTGGGCGGCTTGCGCCTGCAGGACATGGCGAAGAACTCGCTGGCCCAGGCGGCAAGGATCACGCGCGAGCAACTGGCGCGGGCGAAATTGCTGAAGGGCGGGCAGGGCAGGGCCTTCTACACGGTCGGCGGCACCTGGCGAAACCTCGCCCGGCTGCACATGGAAATGACCAACTACCCGCTCGGCGTCATGCACCACTACGAGATCGGCATCGAAAGCGCCGCGAACTTCCTCCGGCAGGTCGCCAAAGCCGAGATCGACAAGATCAAAGGCATCGAGGGCATCTCCAAGAACCGCCGCTCGCTGCTGCCCTATGGCGCCATCGTGCTGCAGGAGATCATGGCGGCGATGCAGCCGTCGAAGATCATCGTGTCGGCGCTGGGCGTGCGCGAGGGCTTTCTCTATTCGCTGCTCGATAAGGCCGAGCAGAAGGCCGATCCGCTGATCTCGGCTGCGGAAGAGCTTGCCCGCCTGCGCTCGCGCTCGGTCGACCACGCGCATGAGCTTGTCGAATGGACCGGCAAGGCATTCGCCGCCTTCGGCATCGACGAGACCAGGGATGAGGCGCGCTACCGCCACGCCGCCTGCCTGCTCGCGGATATCGGCTGGCGTGCCCATCCCGAATATCGCGGCAAGCAATCGCTCAACATCATCGCTCACGCCTCGTTTATTGGCGTCGACCATCCCGGCCGCGCCTTCCTGGCACTTGTCAGCCTGTTTCGCCACGAGGGCGTGTTCAATGAAGCCGCTCCGGAAATCCGCGGGCTGGCGACACCGCGCTATCTCGAGCGCGCCCGCGTGCTGGCCGCGCTGCTGCGCGTCGTCTATTTGCTGAGCGCGGCAATGCCCGGCGTCATGCCGCGACTGAAATGGGAAAACCGCGGCAATGGCGTGCTGGCGCTGGTGCTGCCGGCAGCGCTGGCCGATCTTTACGGCGAGCGGCCGGCCGGCCGGCTGGCACAGCTGGCAAGGGTCACCAACCGCCGGCTGGTGCTGGCGGTCGAGGGCGGGCCCAGCATGTCTGTCAAATAGACGCCCGCGCTGTCGCGTCGCGACCGTTGAGGAAAGAAGGGAAACGCCGTGAAATCCAGGCAGGTTCTTCAGCTGTTGGTTGCCGGGATCTTCGTCCTCTTCGCGGGCCCGTCAATGTGAGCCGTCTCGCAAAGTTCGTTTTTCTGGACACCGAATAAACCGGGCGGCAGCTTAGGCGCTCGCTGCAACCAGCCGCCCGTCGGCCGACCAGGCGCCCGCACCAGCCATTGCCAGCGCCAGGAAACCGCCTGCTATGGCAATGTCCTTCATCAGCATCTGTGAATGCATGAAGGTCAGCGTCGGATCGTCGCCGCCCTGGCCATAATGACCGAGGAAGCCCGCCGCGATGCAGAACGCAGCGAGCAGCAGCGCCACGACCGGCGTCTTGAAGCCGACGAGGATGAGCAGCCCGGCGATCAGCTCGAACAGGCCTGTCGCCCAAGCCACCAGCGTCGGCAGCGGCAGGCCGAGGCCGGCGAAATAGCCTGATGTGCCGGCGATGTCGGCAAGCGCATGGAAGCCGGACGGCACGAACAGCGCGGCGAGCAGCAGCCGGGAAAGCAAGAGCAGCGTATTGCGAGGCATGGTGTCCTCCGATATCGGCGACCGATCCTAGCAGAGTTCCAGCCAGCGGATATAAACCGACAACGAAAAAGGGGCGCGGAAAATTCCGCGCCCCTTTGTTCAGGAAATGCTGGACTGCTTCAGCCGCGCTTGGCGTCGATCGAATACGCGCCTGGGCCCGAGGACGCGAGCACGAGGAAGCCGCCGGCAATGCCGAGGTTCTTCATAAAATTGATCATCTGCATCTGATCGGCCCAGCCGGTGTGGGCGACCAGCGCGGTGGCGACGGTGAAGATCGCCATTACCCAGCCGACGATCCGGGTCTGGAAGCCGACGAGGATGGCCAGGCCGCCAAGCAGTTCGATAAGGCCGACGACAATGGCGGTCACCATCGGCAGCGGCAGGCCAAGGCTGCCGAAATAGCCGGCGGTGCCGGCAATCGCCGTCAGCTTGCCGAAACCGGAAAGCAAGAAGATGACAGAAAGCAGGAGGCGGCCAAGCAGGATCGTGCCCGAGGCGCCGGCGGCGGTTCCGGAACCGGCAAACGAATTGTTGGTGGACGTATTGGTGGACATGCGTAACTCTCCAGAAGGGTTTGGCCAAACGGCTTGGGATACCCGCCTAGTTAGCGCAGGTCGACTGTTCACCAAAGACGTCAGATTGGTTACGGATTGTTCACCTAGGTAACGTTTTCGCGATGAACATGGGTGTTGTGATCCAGGCATATCAACACCCTAGCCCGGATGCGTCATGTCCTCCGGCCGCACCAGCCGCTCATAGTCGGCTTCGCTGACCAGCCCGGTGGCCAGCGCTTCCTGGCGCAGCGTGGTGCCGTTCTTGTGCGCCGCTTTGGCGATCTTGGCGGCGTTGTCGTAGCCGATCGTCGGTGCAAGCGCCGTCACCAGCATCAGCGAACGGTCGAGCGCCGCCTTGATGTTGTCTTCGCGGGCCTCGATGCCGACGACGCAATTGTCGGTGAACGACACGGAAGCGTCGGCCAGCAGCTGTACCGATTGCAGGAAACAATAAGCCATCAGCGGATTGTAGACGTTGAGCTCGAAATGACCCTGACTTCCGGCGAAGCTGATCGCCGCATTGTTGCCGAACACCTGCACGCAAACCTGTGTCATCGCCTCGCATTGGGTCGGATTGACCTTGCCAGGCATGATCGACGAGCCCGGTTCGTTTTCCGGCAACGACAATTCGCCGAGGCCCGAACGCGGGCCGGAGCCGAGCAGGCGGATATCGTTGGCGATCTTGAACAGCGCCGCCGCGCAGGCATTGATGGCGCCGTGCGAGAACACCATGGAATCATGGGCGGCCAGCGCCTCGAACTTGTTCGGCGCAGTGACGAAATCGATGCCGGTGATCGCGGCGATGCGCGCCGCCACCTTTTCGGCAAAACCGACCGGAGCGTTGAGACCGGTCCCGACCGCGGTGCCGCCTTGCGCCAATTCCTGCAGGCCGGGCAGGGTCATTTCGATGCGCTTGATCGACGAGGCGACCTGCGCCGCATAGCCGGAGAACTCCTGGCCGAGCGTCAGCGGCGTCGCGTCCTGCGTGTGGGTGCGGCCGATCTTGACGATGTGGGCGAAAGCCCTGGTCTTGGCGTCGAGTGCCGCATGCAAATGCCTCAGCGCCGGTAGCAGGTCGTGGATGATGCGCTCGGCGCAAGCGATGTGCATGGCCGTCGGATAGGTGTCGTTCGATGACTGGCTCATGTTGACGTGGTCATTGGGATGCACCGGCTTCTTCGACCCCATGACGCCGCCCAAAAGCTCGATCGCGCGGTTGGAAATCACCTCATTGGCGTTCATGTTGGACTGCGTGCCTGAGCCGGTTTGCCAGACGACCAGCGGGAAATGGTCGTTCAGCTTGCCGTCGATGACCTCCTGGGAAGCCTCGATAATGGCCTTGCCGATCGCCGGATCGAGCCGCTTCAGCTCCATATTGGCTTCGGCGGCGGCCCGCTTGACGATGCCCAGCGCCCGCACGATCGAGGCCGGCTGTTTCTCCCAGCCGATCTTGAAATTGGCCAGCGAACGCTGCGCCTGCGCGCCCCAATAGCGGTCCGCGGGGACCTCGATGGGACCGAACGTGTCGGTTTCGGTTCTGGTCTCTGGCGCGCTCACGAAGTCTCTCCGGTTTGCAATTTGCAAACGGCGTATCGCGTTGCACAAACGCCTTCAAGCGGAGATTGCGGGCGATGGAGATGCAAATCGGTTGAAGCCGCGCCTTTTCCTTCTCCCACAAGCGAGGAGGAAGGGCGCGCTCCTCACCCCGCCGTATACCCGCCGTCGATGGCAAAGATACCGCCGCTGGTCCACGCCGCCTCGTCGCTGGCGAGATAGACCGCGATGCCGGCAAGGTCGCTGGTCCGGCCGATACGGCCGAGCGGATAGCTGCGCTCGACATAGGCCTTGAGCTCGGCTTGCGCGGCTTCCGGCAGGTTTTCGATCGACCTGCGCCGCATCGCTGTGTCGACCGTGCCGGGCGCGATGGCGATGACCCTTATGCCGCGCGGCCCGAGCTCGAAGGCGAGCGACTTGGTCAGCGAATTGAGCGCGCCCTTCGACAGCGAATAGAGGCTGGACGGCCGCTTCGGGATCATCTTGTGCGCAAAATAGGACGAGATGTTGATCACCGAAGCCGCGCCCGGCGCGAGATGCGGCAACAGCCGTTGGGTGAGGAAGAATACGGCCGTGACGTTGAGCGCGAACGATTGCTGGAACTGGTCCTCGCTGACGGTCTCGAAGGGCACCAGGAATGCCACGCCGGCGTTGTTGACGAGGATATCGAGAGATGGGCCGCGCCTGGCATGCTCGACCACGGCGTCGATGCCGGCGCTGGCCGACAGGTCGGCCGACAGCGTTTCGACATTATTCCCGAGCTGCTCGCGGGCGGCGTCGAGTTTTTTGCCGTCGCGGCCGACGATCAGCACGTCCGCGCCTTCGCGCGAGAAAGCCTCGGCGATTGCCAGCCCGATCCCCTCCGAACCGCCGGTGACCAGTGCCCGTTTGCCGCCTAGTCTCATCCAACACGCCCGCGCATTGCCGTCTTGTCTGGTAAGGAGAGCAGCGCCGTTGCCGATTGTGGTCAAGCCTCCGGCTTATCCTACGATATGAACTTTCGGCTGATGCGCCTGGCTATTCGGCAGCGGCTGCACCGCGCCGAACAGCCAGCCGGGTAGCGACAAAATCCTTGACCTGATGAATGGCCTGTTCACGCGTAACGCTGCCTGGCTGCAGGCCAAGCCTCAACCACAGCCCGTCGATCAGGGCGGTGACGCCGAAAGCGATCTCGTCAGCATCGCGCCCCGGCGCCAGACCGCGCAGGCCGGACAGCAGGTTGGAGCGCATGCGCGCATGGATCACCTTCTGGATGCGGGCAAGCTTTTCGTCGCGCGGCACCTCCGCGCAAAGTGAAAGCCAGGCGTGGCAGAGGGACGGCTGGAAGAGATGCGGCTCGAAATTGCCTTCGATGATGGCATCTATCCGTTGCATTGGCGTACGCGCCTGCCTCAACCGCTCCACCACCGCATGACGCAGCACCAGGTTCGATTCGCGCATGGCATGCTCGAAAAGCTCCCGCTTGCTGTTGAAATAGTGCAGCACGATGCCCTTCGATGCGCCGGCCTGTGCCGCCACTTTTTCTATGGTGGCGCCAGCTATGCCTTCGCGCTGAAGCACGGCAAAGGCGGCTTGCCGCAGCTCCTTGCGGCGTATGTCGCTGAGACGCTTGAGTTTCACGGGCGGGGATCCATGCATCGAAAACCGACGTTGACATTTTTGTCCGCCGAGATCAATGATTGACCGTTGGGACAATTTAAAAACCGAATGGTCAACGTCGTTGGTGAAATGAGGAGAACCGAAATGCTTCGTTGCCTTGGAATAGGAGCCTCGCTCTGCGTCCTGCTGGCGATCCAGCCGGCCTTTGCGGCTGAACCCGAGCAATGCAAGGTCGTCCGCATGGCCGAGCCTGGATGGAACGACCTTGCCTTCACCACCGGCGTCACCAGCGTCTTGCTCGATGCGCTCGGCTATAAGCCGGCAAGTTCGCTTCTGGGCATCAACGTCATCTATGAATCCTTGAAGAACAATGATTTAGACGTGTTCCTTGGCTATTGGGATCCGGCGATGATCACCTACTACGAGCCCTATAAGAAGGACGGCTCGGTGGACGATGTGCGCGTCAATCTCGTCGGCGCCAAATACACTTTTGCCGTGCCGACTTACGTCTGGGAGGCCGGCGTCAAGGACTTTGCCGACCTGCAAAAGTTCGCCGACAAGTTCGGCAGGAAGATGTACGGCATCGAGCCGGGCTCGAACCAGCTGATGATGGACGCCATCGCTGATAAGTCGCTCGGCCTCGATGGCTGGCAGGTCGTCGAATCGAGTGAAGCCGGCATGCTTTCCGAGGTCGGCTACGAGATCAAGGAAAAGCGCTTCATCGTCTTCCAGGGCTGGGCGCCGCATCCAATGAACACGATGTACGACTTCAAATATCTGAGCGGCGGCGACAAGTTCTACGGACCGAACTTCGGCGCCGCGACGGTGACGACGCAGGTGCGCAAGGGCTATCTGCAGCAATGCCCGAATGTCGGGCAGTTGCTGAAGAATCTCGCCTTCGACATCGATTTCGAAAATCTCGGCATGGGCTATCTCATCAATGACGGCATGAAGCCGGAGGAAGCCGGCCTGAAGGCGGTCAAGGAGAATCCGGATAGGCTCGGCGCCTGGCTTGCCGGTGTCACCACATTCGATGGCAAGCCCGCGCTCGACGCAGTCAAGCAGCAGCTCGGCCTGTGATATCGGCCGATCAGGCGGGCTGGAACGGCCGCAAGCGCAAGGTCGGTGCTGAAACGGCCTGCGTCGAAATCGCCGGGCAGGAGCCCGCGCTGGTGCTGGTGCACGGCTTCTCCGACACGAGCCGCAGCTTCTCCTTGCTGGCGCCGCATCTCGCCGGGCGCCGGCGTGTCATTCCAGACCTGCGCGGGCATGGCGCCTCGCCGGCCGGGACACGCGGCTTCGCCCCGGCGGATTTCGCGGAAGATGTGGCGAGTTTGATCGAGCGATTGCGGCTCGAGCGGCCGGTTCTGGTCGGGCATTCCCTGGGCAGCATGGTGGCGATCGAGGCAGCCGCGCGCTACCCCGAGATGATCGGTGGCCTGGTGCTGATGGCCGGAACGCTGCGCCCGCAGATCGGTGAGGATCACCCGATGACCATTGGTGTGCGGGCACTTCGAGACCCGATATCGCCGGCCGATCCGTTCTACGAATATTGGCATGCCTGCGAGGCCGAGGTTCCAGCGGACTTCCTGACCATGGCTGCAAAGGAAGCGTCAGCCATGCCGGCGGCACTTTGGTGCGCAATCCTGGAGCAGGTTCGGCGCGTCGATCTGACCGACAAGGCGCGCACGCTGCACCTGCCGGCGCTTGTCATTGCGGGCGGGCGCGACCTGCTCTTCGACGAAACGCACCAACGGCGGCTCCTCGAAGAAATCCCCGCCGCCGCGCTTGTAAGCGCGGTGCGATGCGGACACAACCCGCACTGGGAGGATCCGGCATTGGTTGCGGCAGCCATCGCCCGGTATTTCAAGGTCTGGAATGAAGCCGACCTCGAAGCGACCGGCAATCTGGGCTGAGAGCAGTCATGAACCTTTCCGAATACGTGGCGTTGGATGCCGTCGCCCTGGCCGGGCATGTTCGCTCGGGTGAACTGTCGGCTGTCGAGGTCGTTGAGGCGGCTATCGAAGCGATCGAACGCATCAATCCCGCCATCAATGCCGTGACACTGATCGATGCGGACCGGGCGCTTTCCGTGGCGGCAAGCTGCAACCGGCAGGCCGCACTCGCCGGCATTCCCTTCTTGGTCAAGGACACCGGCGTCAATGTACGGGAGTGGCCGACGACGCACTCGTCGCTCTACTTCAAGGATGCCGCGCCGAAGCCCGACAGCGAGATCGTCCGGCGCTGGCGGGCCGCCGGTCTGATCTTGCTGGGAAAGACAAACACGCCTGAATTTGCCAACGACTTCGTCACCGAACCCAGCTTTCGCGGCCCCACCTTGAACCCCTGGGATCCTTCGCTGACGGCGGGCGGCTCAAGCGGCGGAGCTGCCGCCGCGGTGGCAAGCGGCATGGTGCCGGTCGCCCACGGTTCCGACATCGGCGGCTCGATCCGGGTGCCGGCTGCCTGTTGCGGCGTGTTCGGCATGAAGCCGTCGCGCGGGCTCACGCCTGTCGGCCCCTATCGAGGTCAGGTCGGCGCCGGGCTCTACGCCGACAGTGTCCTATCCCGCACCGTTCGGGACAGCGCCGCTATGCTGGACATGACTGCCGGTCCAGAACAAGGAGCGCCTTACTCCGTGCCGAAATCGGTGCCATCCTACCTGGACTGGCTGTCTTCCCCCGGCGAGCGTCTGCGCGTCGCGTGCCTGATGCACCGGCCGGATGGCACGCCCGTCGCGTCCGAGATCGGGGGAAAATTCCAGGAAGCCATGATCCTCCTCGAGGAAATGGGACACGAGGTCACAGAGGCGCGTTTCCCGCGGGAAGCCAGTGCCGAAGCGGACTGGAGCATCTTCTGGATGTCGGAGGTCGCGCGGCTGGTTGACGAGCGCGCCGACGAGATCGGGCGGATGCCGGGGGCCGGCGAAATCGAAAGCCTGACTCGTCACGCGCTCGACAGTTTTCGGCGATCCTCGGCCGCCGATTATCTCAAGGCGCAGGACCATGTGCACAGCGCTTCGCTGGCGATGGCGATGGCATTCGATGCGTTCGACCTGATCATGACGCCGACGACGGCCGAGCTTACGCCCCGGATTGGCGCCATCCATGGCGATGGTGCTGTCTTCGACTACGAGGCTTGGGCGAGCCGGGCCTACGGCTTTGCGCCCTTCACGGAAATCTTCAACGTCACCGGGCAACCGGCCGCCAGCCTGCCGCTGTTCCAGTCGAAAGGCGGCCTGCCGATTGGCATCCAGCTTATTGGCCGCAAGAACGAGGACCACCGGCTGCTTCGCGTTTCCCTTGACCTGGAGCAGGCAACCGCATGGACCACGCGTTACCAGGCGATCCATGCCAGGCACTTTCAGGCATGAACCAGGAGGCTCCGGCGACGTAGGGGGGCGTCGAAGATGTTGGTTCATACCGAAATTGGGTGCTGCCCGAGCAGCGATCGCGCCGTCGGTAACAGACGCAAAACCTCCGCGGGCCTGGCGAATTCCCCTTGTACGGTCTGCTGAAGCGCCTGCCAGTCCGGGGAGGCAGCCAAGGCTGCCTCATGGCGGGCATACGCTTCGGCGCTGGCGAAACCCGTGACGCTGATGAAGACGTTTTCGCTGGCCCGCACCGGCAGCCGCGGAAAGCTGTTTTCGGCATGTTCGGTGACGAAGGCGGCCAGCGGCTGTGCGCCAAATGCGGCAAGCACCGGAAGAGCCGCGGTCTGGAAGTCCCGGGCGAAGCCGGCTTCCAGGCCCGGTCGCAAATGATGAATCTTGATGACAACAATTGTCTGCAAAGCACTGCTTGTGCTTGGTTCTTCGAGATCCGTCTGGATTGCTCGTTGCGATCCCGAGAGATCGAAGCCGGCGCCCGCCCAGGCCGGCCTCAGCAGCAACACGTCGTCGGAATCGATCATCGTGGCGTTGGCGGCGTCGCGCCAGGCTGCCCAGACCGGCCCGTCATAGAAGGCGGTCAGAGCGTTTTTCCGCGCTTCCATGCCGTCGAAGCCGCGCAGCCAGACGAACATGTCCGGCCGGTCGAGATCGCGGAACTGGCCGATGATGGTCATTCCCGCGGTTTCCTGGCCCTCGATCAGGTGATTGTCGAAGATGCCGATCAGCGTCTCGCGCCGCCCGGGTTTCAGCGTGTATTGCCTGAGTTCGACGACGGGCGAGGCGAGCAGATCGGGATTAGGTATGGCGTTCAAAGGCAGGTTCATCGCGCGAGCTCCAAAACAGGACAGTCATCCTGTTTTGCAAAACAGACCGGTTGTCCTGTTTTGTCAATCTGCTATCGTGTGAAGATGTCAGCAGAGATATCCGCTCGCCCAAGGTCGCGGGCTCAAAAACGCACCAACGACCCCGAAGGCATGCGCAAGAAAGTGCTCGACGTCGCCGAGGAGGCGTTTCAGGCACGCGGCTATCATGCGTCCAGCATGGGCGACCTGATGGCGACGGCGGGCGTCACCGGCGGCGCGCTGCACCACCATTTCGCGACCAAGAAGGCGCTGGCGCTTGCAGTGATCGAGGAGCGGGTCGCCGCCGCGGTCGAAGAGACATGGATCGCACCGGTGCGGATGGCTCCCTCAGCGCGCGAGGGCGTGCGCTCCGTGTTCGCGGCCGTCGCGGCGGAGCTGGAGCGGCAAGGTTTCGTGCGCGGTTGCCCGCTCAACAACCTGGCGCATGAACTGTCGCTTGCCGATCCGGATTTCCGCATTGCCCTTGCCGGCATTTTTTCGGCCTGGCGCCAGGCGATCGCCGACAAGATCAGCGCCGACCAGCGGGCGGGACGGGAGCTGGGCACTGATCCGCAGCGCTTCGCAGCGCTTGCTGTCGCCAGCTATTCGGGCGCCATGTCGATGGCCAAGACCGCACAGGACGCAAGCGTGCTGCGCGACTGCCTGATGGCGTTGGAGCAGGGAGTTATGTCGTCCAAAACAGGAACGAGGCGACGTAGCAGGATATTGCACAGAGCCCTTTGACGCCCGCAGGACCGTCGCTCACTATGACCGAGGCGGGGAGGCCGAGCTCTTAATTCGCTAGCGGCTTGATCAGCTCGTAGCCGACCACGCTTTCGGCGCTGGTGCCCTCGTCATAGCGCCTGGCCACAACTGCCTGCAGATCGGGTGCGTAAAGCGCGGTGAACTCGTCCCGCGTCTCGCCGGCCTCGCTCCTGATCGTCTGCTTGACCGCGAGCACGGCGTATTTGCAATCACCCAGGCTGAACGTCTCCTTGCCCTTGACGTTGATCTCCAGCGTCTCGGTGCCCTTCGGCGGCTTGTTCGGTGCAAGACGGGCAAACACGATCTTGCTCTTGGCCCCCGCCTTCAGTGGGAACACCTTCCTGAGATCGGAAAACGGGATCATCGCCATCTCCCCTGTGCTGCTGTCGCGAAACACTTCGATCAGCCCGCCGAACAGGTACTGCGACTGCGGCGATTGCGACTGGTATTTGTTGGCAACCGCCACCATTCCGCCCGCCGCCGGACGAAATTCGCTGTGGATGCCAGGCCTTTCGAGAACGAAGCCGGCCTTGGCCGATTTGGCGTCGATGCACGCCGAGGCGTGCGCTGCGCTCGTCATCGCCAGGATCGCCATTGTCATGCCGCTGGATGCAGTTTTCATGGCGTCCTCCTCTGCCCGCGCAAGTTGAATGCCGAAAGCAATGCCAGACCTGGGAGAACGTGTCGACACACTTTGCGAGCAACTGGACTGCCGGTTCGCGTCGTGCTGAATTTTAGCGCATGATGCATCGTATTTCCGCCCGACCGGTCTCCCGGCGCAGTTTCCTGATGAAGGCAGCGGCCGTTGCCGCGGCCGGCGCCGTTTCGCGCCCGGCCTTCGGCCAGACCGGGCAGCGCATTCCGGCGATCGACGCCACCTTCCTGTTTATCGCTGATGTCCATGCCTGCCGCATGGCGAACGGATTGAGCCCGCACTGCGAGCAGGAAGGCAAGACCGACGCCGCCCTGCTGCGCAATGTCGCCGCGCTCAACGGCATCGCCGACAGACAATGGCCGGCTGAAATCAACGGCGTCGCCACCGGTCTGCATTCGACGGGCAATATCGGCACGCCGCTCGGCCTCGTCGTTGGCGGCGACATCACCGATGATGGTGGCGGCCAGATCACCCAGCCCAGCGAAGGCACGCAGCTGCTCCAGTTCAGCCAGCGCTACCAGCAGGGCGTTGGCCCCGACCGCGTGCACATGCCGGTCTATGTCGGCCTCGGCAATCACGACCTCGACCAGAACGGCCCGCGCTCGCATGTCGACTGGTACCGCCGCGAAATGCGCGACTACGTCGAGGTCAATCACCGCCCCGGCGTTTTCTTCAAGCCGCCCGCGCCGGCGACCAACTACGATCTCGAGACCGATTGCTATTCATGGGATTGGGGCGGTCTGCATCTTGTCCAGACGCACCGTTTTGCCGGCGATACCGGCCATGGCGCCACCAGCAGCCTGCCATGGCTGAAGCAGGACCTGGCGACCTATGCCGGCGACGGCCGCCCGGTCATCCTGTTCCAGCATTATGGCTGGGATACTTTTTCGATCGAAAGATGGGATGCCGCCGAGAAGACCTTCGACGACAACGGCAAGGGTCCGCCGCATTGGTGGAGCGAAGCCGACAGGCAGGCGCTGCTGGCTGTGCTGAAGGGCTACAACGTCGTCGGCATCTTCCATGGCCACCAGCACGCGACGCCGATGATCTACCACCGTGACGGGCTCGATTTGTTCAAGCCGAAGGCTGCCCTCATGGGCGGCTTCGCGTTGGCGCGGGTGACCGGCAGCAGCATGGATGTGGTGCTGGGCGAAGCCGCCGGGGGTCATGGCGAGGTCGCCTTCACCAATGCGTACAGCAAAAGTCTGACTTTCTGACGGGCAGGAGAGGGCGCAAAAAAGGCGGCCGAGCCGCCTTTTTCTGGTTTGCGAAGGGCTCGGCGTCAAAGCGCCTTCTTCACCTTGTGCTTCACGTCGCCGTAAGCCTTCTGCATCTTGCCGGTCGCCTTGTCGACGTCGCCTTCGGCCTCGGTGCGCCTGTTGCCGGTGGCCTTGCCGGCGGTCTGCTTGACCGAGCCCTTGGCTTGCTTGGCAACGCCGGCAACCTGATCCTTGTTCACCATCTCGCATCTCCTGAACCGTTCGCCTGGAGAAACGGTCGCGGATCGCTTAGGTTCCGGGTTCGGCCCGTCGATTGCGATAGCTTCCGGCCGCGAAGCCGACAGGATAGGGTGCGCCAGGACGCCCGAACAGACAGGGGCCGGAGGGACAATGGCTGAATTCACGCTCTTCATCGGCAACAAGTGTTTTTCGTCGTGGTCACTGAGGCCGTGGCTGGCGATGAAGTATCTGGAGATCCCGTTCGAGGAAGGTCTTGTGCGCCTGCGCACGCCCGAGACCGCGGCCAATCTGGCCAGGATATCGCCGACCGGCCAGGTGCCGGTGCTGAACCATCGGCTGCCGAATGGCGAGGTCCGGATCGTCTGGGAAACCCTTGCCATCCTTGAATATCTCGCCGAGCTGTTTCCCGGGAAAAAGCTCTGGCCGGCCGACATCGCCGCCCGCGCGCTGGCCCGCTCGGCGGCGACAGAGATGCATTCCGGCTTTCGCGAGGTCCGCTACGGCTGGCCGATGAATTTGCGCCGGCCGAAAGGCCACAGGCCGCTCGACGCCGAAGGTGAGGCGCAACGGGCGCGCATCGAGGATTTGTGGCGGCAATGCCGCGAAAAGCACGGCAAAGGCGGCCCGTTCCTGTTTGGCCATTTCACTGCGGCCGACGCCATGTACGCGCCGGTCGTCACCCGCTTCGACACCTATGGTGGCACGCTGGCAACCGATACCCGCGCCTATGTCGACGCCGTGCTTTCGATGCCGGCGATGCGCCACTGGTATGCCGAGGCGGCGAAAGAGCCTTGGCCGGAGCCCGGCCCAGACGAGTAGAACCAAGCAAAGCCGGTCTTCCACTTCGCGGCCCGCGGCCTATGTGAAGATCGGGCTGGGGCCTTGGAGACTTCGCAATGACATCTGTTCCTTCCGCATTGGCCGGCAAGGTCGCACTCGTTACCGGCGCATCGTCGGGCATTGGCGAGGCGACCGCTGCGGCTTTGGCCGCCGCCGGGGCCAAGGTGGCGATTGCGGCGCGCCGCGCCGATCGCCTCAAAGCGCTGGCCGCGCGTATAGAAAAGGCCGGCGGCACGGCGCTCCGCATCGAGGCCGACGTCACCAGCAATGACGATGTCACCGCCATGGTCGACAAGGTTGTCGCCGAATGGGGCCGCCTCGACATCCTCGTCAACAATGCCGGGGTGATGCTTCTGTCGCCCGCCGCCGAAGCGGTGCTCGACGACTGGCGCCGCATGGTCGAGCTCAACCTGCTGGCGCTGATGGGGGTCACCAAGGCGGCGCTGCCGCATCTGAGGGCCGCCAAGGGTCACATCGTCAACGTCTCGTCGGTCGCCGGCCGTGTCGCCAATCCGGGGGCCAGCGGCTACGCAGCAACCAAGTTCGGTGTCGTCGGCTTTTCCGAATCGCTGCGCCGCGAAGTCTACGCCGACAAGGTTCGCGTCACCGTCATCGAGCCCGGCCTGGTGCGCACCGAGCTCGGCGACCACATCACCAATCCGGCGTTCAAGGCTGATCTGGACAAGCGGCTCGCCGCCATGGAGGCGCTGACCGCCGAGGACATCGCCGCGGCCATTCTCTACGCCGTGAGCCAGCCGCCGCACGTCAACGTCAACGAGATCGTCATCCGCCCGACCGACCAGGAACGATGAACGGCGTCGGATCTTTTCGCTACGCCTCGAATCCCGCCCGCAGGAAGTCCCCACATTCCTCGACCAGCCGCGACGGGTCCGTCGCGAGGTAGACGCCGAAATCCGCCGTCGGCGCCGGCGGCAGGTTGAAGCGTCCGTTGAGGCTTTGGCAATCGGGCGGCAGCCCCTCCTGCAGCAGAAGCCCGATGCCAAGCCCGGCCCTCAGCGCCGAGATTAGTGTCGCGAAGGTCGACACGCGGCAGCCGATCTTCCAGCCGATCCCGGCCTCGGCGAGCGAAGCCAGCATCCTGTCCTGCCAGGAGCAGGCGCCGTCGAAGATGATCAGCGGCAGGTCGACCTCGTCGTCGATCTCGATCATGCGGCTTGCCGCCCAGACCAGCTGTCGCGACAGATGGCCTCGCGGCGCCATTGTGAAGCGCGCTGGATCGGCCATGACGATGTCGCATCTTCCTTCGCCCAACGCCTTGCTGAGATCGCTGCTGCTGGCCGATGTCAGTTCGATCTCCACGGAAGGATGCCGGCGCCGGAAGTCGGCGATGATCAACGGCAGCCGCGTTACCGCCAAATCCTCGACGATGCCCAGCCGGACACGGCCGACCAGCCTGCGGCCTTCAATCTCACGCCTGGCATCGTCGCCGATCGCGATGGCCTTGCGGGCGAAGGCGAGCAGGATCTCGCCGGCCTCGGTCAGCGTCACGCCCCGCGGCGAGCGGTGCAGCAGCTCCGCGCCGACTTCGCCCTCGAGGCGCTGAAGCTGCATGCTCACCGCCGCCTGGGTGCGGGCAAGCCGATCGGCTGCCCGGCTCACCGTCCCGGTATCGGCCACGGTGACGAAGGCGCGCAGCAGTCTGACGTCGATATCTCCGGTCATAAGAATTCCTGATAGCTGTGTCAGCATTATCAGGCTATCCGAAAGCCAGATCTGAATTCAAGGTCTGCTCGCGCGAACGAAAACAGGAGCAGCCACCTTGTCCTACAGAAGAAGATTTGAGGAGTTCGGTGTCGCCTGGCCGTCGCTCGAGCGGCCCGCTTTGCCGTTCTCGCCGACGGTTCGCGTCGCCGACATCGTCTATGTCTCCGGCCAGATACCCGAGATCGGGTCGGATATCGCCGCAATCGGCCGGGTTGGCGCAGAGATCGATCTGGCTGCTGCGCGCAACGCCGCCCGGCTTTGCGCGGCCAACGTCGTCTATTGGCTGGACAAGGAACTGGACGGCAATCTCGACCGCGTCGTGAAATTCGCCAAGCTGACCGTCTATGTGAATGCGGCGGCCGGCTTTTCGGCCTATTCGGAGGTCGGCAACGGAGCATCCGAATTTCTGCTCCATGTTTTCGGCGGGCGTGGCGAGCACGCCCGCTGCTCGCTCGGCATGGCCGGCTTGCCGGCCAATGTTCCGGTCGAAGCCGACGCTATCGTGCATGTCCGCTGATGCACCCCCAAAGCATGCCCTCGGGCCTAACCCGAGGCTACGCAGTCGAACCAGGAGGAGGCTTGGCTTGATAAGTGCAAATCTTGAGGGACGGAAGGCGCTTGTTCTTGGCGGAGGCAAGGGCCTCGGTTTCGGCGTTGCCGAAGCGCTCGCGACGAAAGGTGCCGAGATCATTCTGGTCGGACGAGGGGAGGCGACCCTGGATGCGGCACGGCGCGCGATCGAGGCCGCCGGCCACATCTGCTCGACCTTCAGCGCCGACCTCTCGGACAACGACAGCGTCTCCCGACTGATCCGTGCCGTCGAGGACGAGCATCAGCGGATCGACATCGTCCTGCTCAATGGCGGCGGCCCGCCGCCCTTCGCGGCCAGCGTCTTCGATGCGAGCGTCTGGGAGAAGCAGTTCACCAGCATGGTGCTGAGCCAGATGCGCATCGCCATTTCTTTCCTGCCAGGCATGCGGGCGCAGCGCTGGGGGCGCATCATCGCCGTTTCTTCGACTTCCGTCCGCGAGCCGATCCGCGGCCTCACCGCTTCGAATGCGCTGCGTGCGTCGCTCGCCGGCTGGGCCAAGACGCTGGCCGGCGAAGTGGCGGCGGACGGCGTCACCGTCAACCTGTTGCTGCCGGGCCGTTTTGCGACGGATCGGACGAAAGAGTTCGACGCCATGGACGCAGCCGACAGGGGTGTCGACGCCGCCGTGATCGCCGCCGAGAGTCAGGCCGAAATCCCGGCAAAGCGTTATGGCACCCCCGCCGAGTTCGGCGCTGTTGCCGCATTCCTGGCCAGCGACGCCGCCTATATTACCGGCGTGGCGTTGCCGGTGGATGGCGGCCTCAGCCGCGGCATGCTGTGAGGAGCACGAGCAGCGGCGGGATGGTCGCATCACACAGGAACGCCCCTCGTGCCTTTTATCTGCGCGGGGGGCGTCCTGTTTGTCGTCCGCCTTTCTCAAGATCGCTCTTTCGAGAAAGGCTTTTCGACACCGAAAAAATGCCCCGGCGCCAAAATGGTTCCCGGCTGGAGCAATTCCAGGACAAGTGTGAACGATTTTCCGTCCGGAATTGCGCAAAAACAAAGAGCTCCAAGTGGTTTTTTGGCAGGCAATAGTCCGGCCCTTGCTGTCGGATTCGCCGGCGCGAGGGTCGCCGCCGCGCGTCTCCACGAGTGTCGCAAATCAAAAAATTTGACACGGCGCGCAAAGAAGTCCTATAAGAACTTTGTCGATGTTTGTTTGACCGACTTTTGTTATCCGCGTGCCAAGGCGCGCCTTTGACGAACTTCCCCATCAAAATCGAGACAAACGTTGTTGTGCATCCGCATGACGACGAACGAATATTTGCCATGGAAAGGGTTCGTTATGAGCACAGGCACAGTTAAATGGTTCAACGCCACCAAGGGTTTTGGTTTTATTCAGCCTGACGACGGTTCTGCCGACGTTTTTGTCCACATCTCAGCCGTCGAGCGCGCCGGAATGCGCGACATCGTCGAGGGCCAGAAGCTTGGCTACGAGATGGTCCGCGACAACAAGTCGGGCAAGATGTCCGCCGACCAGTTGAAGGCGGCCTAAAACGGAATTCAGCCTCACCGGTGACCACGGATGTACTGGCACCGGTGAATGGCTAATTCCAGCGCATGATCGCGGGGAGGCTAAGTCCCAGTTCATGCGCATGAGAAGAGCGTCTCTTTGCGCGTCTCTCGGGATGCGCAGGCGCTCTCATGGAAGGTCAGGCGGTGCCTGGCCTTTTTCATTTTTGCGCTTCGACCGCCGAAAGAGCGCTGCTCGACGGCCCGGACGTGCTAAGAGGCTGTTTCGAAATTCGCTCTGGCGAGTCATATGGTGGGTTCGAGAACCGGAGCGCAGCGGACATTTGGCCCGTGAGCACCGGAAGCGCGGAAAACGCCATCAAATGGCCGTCAGAGGAGAATTTCCCAGCAATTTGAAACCGGCTGCCGTATTGCTTTGTGCGGGATCCTGGCCGAAGACCAGTCTCGTCACCGTTTGGGCGGCGCGCTCCGAACCGGGAGAAAGACCTTGACCGAACCTTCAAAAAAACCTCGCGACCAGGCCGAATCCATCTTCAGCAAGACGCGGACCCAGTCGATGTCGCTCGACCGCATCAATTCCGAACGGGATGCCGTCAGCCAGGCCCGCGAAGCCAAGACCGCACGGCTGCGCGAACTGCGCCTGGAAAAGGAAGCCGACGACATGGCGGCGGCGGTTGCGCTCGCGGCCTCGCCGAAACGCGCGGGCAAACGCTGATGGCCACCAAACGTGTGCCTCAAAAGGCGATCGCCGCCGATTCGACCATCGCCGATGTCGTGGGCGAACTCGACAAGCCGGTCGAATATGTCCGGCGCGTGCTCGAAAAGCTCGAGCGCTGCCGGCGTGTCCACGGCGATGCCCAGGTGCGGCTCGGCGTGCGCGGCCGCGCCGAATGCCCCAATTATCTGATCGAATACGTCCGGGAAAACGCCAAGACGCACGAGCGCGTGACCTTTCAGGACGCCGCCTACAGCGGCAGCACGCATCGCGAACTGGCCCCCCGGCACATCGAGGAGGCCAGGAACTGGTCGCCCGAAGAAATGAACATCACGGCCGTTTCGGCGCTCATCGGCCGCCTTCGCAATCCGAACGCGCCATCATCGCGTTTCTCTGACGAGGATTGATATGGCAATCAAGTTTTCCGCCAAGGGGCAACCGGCAGCACCTGCTGCCGCCGTGAAGCCGGCCAAGCCGGCCGCCGCGCCAAAAACCGGCGAAGCCGCCCAAGCGGGCACCGATCTGTTCAGGTCGCCGGCCGAAGCGCCGCCGCGCAAGCCGAAGAAGAAATAGCGCCCTTGCAGCAGGATGCCGGCCGGAAATCGGCGCCAAGGCTGCTTGCCTTGGCGGTCGCAGAGGATTTTTCGTCGCCACAAGAGGGCGCCGACCCGGTTGCCTTCGATTGCCAGACCTGTGGCGCCTGCTGCGCCTACTCGTCAAGATGGCCGCGCTTTTCAACCGAGGATGACGCTCAGCTCGACCTTATCCCGCAAAAATACGTGGCTGCCGACGAAGCCGGCATGCGCTGCGACGGCGCGCGCTGTTCGGCACTGCGCGGCGAGGTCGGCAAGTCGACCGCCTGCGGAATCTATGAGATCCGTCCCGACGTCTGCCGCGCGTGCATGCCGGGCGATGACGACTGCCTGATGGCGCGCCGGGCTCACGGACTGCCGACGCTGTAATGACAGCACACGCGCTGGCGTCCCCAGTTTAAATTTCCTCAGTCGGATGATCGAAAGTCGCTGCGGTAGAGGCCGGGCGATCGTCCGGTCAACCGTTTGAATGCCTGCGAGAACGACGGCACCGATTCATATCCGACGGCGCGCCCGATCTCGCCGATGTGCTGGTTCGTTTCGCGCAGAGCCCTGGCGGCAAGGTTCATCCGCCACCGGGTCACATAGGACAGCGGCGGCTGTCCCACCAGTTGAGCGAAGCGACGCGCGAAGGTGGCTCGGGACTGTGCCGCGCCGCTGGCAAGGGAAGCGATGGTCCAGGGATTGCCCGGCCGCTCGTGGATCAGGCGCAAGGCCTGCGCAATGCCTTTGTCGCGCAAGGCGCCAAACCATCCCCCTGTTCCGAGTGGCTGATGTTCGATCCAGGCACGCAACAAGAAGATCAATGTGCTGTCGAGAAGGCGTGGGGCGACAATGTCGTGGCCGCCGAGATTGCCTTTCGCTTCGACCTGTAGAAGTTCCAGGGCAAGCCGCAGCGGCTCGCTGGTGTGGATCTGATTCCGGGTCAAATGAATCAGCGGAGGAAACAGCGAAACCATCGGATATGGCCCGACGCCGTCGAGTGAATATCTCGCACAAAGAAGAGTTGTCGCGCCGCTTTCGCTTTTCGGTTCCAGTCCGCTCCGATTCGCGGAAAGGACGGCGGATATCGATGCCGTCGGTGCACCCGCCGGATTGCAAAGGGCATGCCCGATACCGCTCGCGACAAGGATGACGTCTCCTTCGCCCAAGCGGATCGGCTCCTTTTCACCGGCTAGCCGCAGCCAGCATTCGCCGTTCTGTATGACGTGGATGGCGGCATTCCTTGTCGGATCGACCGAAATACCCCACGGCCGATGCAGGGTCGCGCTGCCGATCATGGCGCTGCCAAATCGCAGCGAAGCAAGAACTTCGGACAAGGCGTCCATGAGAACCATCCTCCGACGATGAACCAGATGACGATATTAGACGATTGGATAAGAATCCAGGCGAATAGCGTATCGACCATCTCACAAGCGTGGCTGATCATGTTGGCAATATCGGCCTGCGGACTCCTGTCCATGCCAGGCAAAAGCAGGCACCCCACGGAGCAAAAACATGCGTGACGAACCATCAAATCCAGTTCCAGCCAAGAGCTTTAATTCGCTCGAGACCAACAAGACGGTCGTCCTGGACTTCATCGACAAAGCAGTAAACCAGGGCAATATCGAAGCTGCTTCCATGCATTTTGGCGAACGCTACATCCAACACAATCCGAACATTGCGGATGGCGCGGACGGCTTCAAAGCCTATCTTCAACAGCTCAAACAGTCATTTCCCCTCGTGAGGGGAGAGGTGAAGCGGATTTTTGCCGAAGGGGATTTCGTCATCGTGCACATGCACGCAAAACGCGAACCCGAAGAGGAGGGCTTGGCCATCGTCGACATTTTCAGGCTGAAGGACAGCAAACTCGTCGAACACTGGGAAGTTCGGCAGCCCATCGCGGACAGCAAGCTGCACGCCAACAGCATGATCTGAATGCGCATAGGCTCTCAGGCTGGCTTGTGCCCACACGTTTCGCTGATTACGCTGCCGGCGGCAGGGCCAACGCCGGGAGACCATCCGTGAGCATCGAATTCCTGTTGACGTCGCTGATTGTCGTGGCTTCGCCCGGCACCGGCGTTCTCTATACGCTGAGCGCCGGGCTTTCGCGTGGTGCGCGCGCCAGCATCATTGCCGCTGTCGGCTGCACGCTCGGCATCATCCCGCACATGGCGGCCGCCATCACCGGCCTCGCGGCACTGCTGCACACCAGCGCCGTCGCCTTCGAAACGCTGAAATATCTTGGCGTCGCCTATCTTCTCTACATGGCCTGGAACACGCTGAAGGAGAGGGGCGGCCTGGGCGTCGACGAAGATGTCGCGCCGCGATCCGCCGGCAAAGTGATCGCCTCCGGCATTCTGATGAACATCCTCAATCCGAAGCTGTCGATCTTCTTCTTTGCCTTCCTCCCGCAATTCGTCAGCACCACCGAACCGCATGCGCTGTCGAAGATGCTGGAACTCAGCAGCGTCTTCATGCTGCTCACCTTCTTGGTCTTTGTCGGCTACGGCGTTTTCGCGGCGTCAATCCGCAGCCATGTCGTGTCGCGGCCAAAGGTGCTGACCTGGATGCGCCGTACCTTCGCCGGAGCCTTTGTAATGCTCGGCGCCAAACTGGCGCTGGCGGATCGCTAGCTCTCGCTCTTTTGACGCAATTCCGGACGGGAAACCGTTTTCACACCTTTCCTGGAATTGCTTACCGCTGCGGATCGGCCGGCCCGCCTGCGGTTTCGGAAGCCTCGCCGCCTCCGAAACCGGGCGCAGCGCGAACACCCAGCCGCCAGGCCGACGGGGGGACGCCGATCATCTTCTTGAAGGCACGGCTGAACGCCGCCTCCGACTCGTAGCCGATTTCCGCCGCTATGTTTGCGACGTTAGTGTTGCCGGCGCTGAGCAATTCCGAGGCAATCTGCATCCGCCACTTGGCGAGATAGTGCATCGGCGGCATGCCGACGAGTTTCGTGAAGCGCTCGGCCAGCACGGTGCGCGACAGCGCGGCCTCCTTCGCCAGCGCCTCCACCGTCCAATTGTGCGCCGGCCGGTCATGGATCAGCGCCAGCGCCTTGCTCAGATGCGGATCGCGCAGGCCCGCCAGCCAGCCGGTTTGTTGTGGCGGCAGCGACTCCACATAACGGCGCAGCACGTCGACGAACATCAATTCGCTGAGCTTGGTGAGCACCGTCTCGCTGCCCGCACGCTTTTCCGCGACCTCCGACACCGCCAGCTTGATGAACTGGCCGAGCCAGCCGCCGTCGCCTTTCACGTCTCCGGCCTTGATGACCGGCGGCAGCGCTTCGAGCAGCGGATTGAAGGGCAGCGCATCGCAAGCGAGATAGCCGCATACCAGCCGGGCCGACAGCGATCCGTCCTTGACGTAGTTGATGGGAAACGGTGTCTGGCTGGCGGCGGCGATATCCAGCACATCCGCGGTCGGCGGATCCGCGCGCAGGGCCGGATTGCTCGACATGATATGCGGATCGCTCCTGGTGAAGACCACGACTTCGCCGGCCTCCACGGGTATCGCCTCCTTGCCGATGATGCGGGCGAAGCAGCGGCCGGCCGTGAGCACGTGGTAGGAAATCAGGTGATCCGCGCCCGGCAGTATCCTCGGCAGTATCGAGGCGGGGGAGGGCGAGCAGACCGCCCAGGGGTCCTGGGCCGCGATGTCGAAAAATGTCGCGCCGGTGAGACGCACCTTTTTCAAGAGGTCAGACAGAGCGTCCCCGGCCATTCCATCTATATCCCGTAAGTTGCGCGGCAACCCGGCGCGACATCCCTTTCGAGTTCCGGACGCGCTGTCAAGTAAGGCGGACGCCCCGTCATTCCGTTCATTGCCGGAAGCTTTACACCCGTCGGTGCTGAGCTCTGTCTCAAATCAGCTGCTGAGCGCAGTCGAACTCAAGAAAAATGAGGATCTAAGTCATGACGGTACATAAGGGCGGGTGTTTTTGCGGCGCCGTGGAAATCGAAGTGCACGGAGCAGCCGAGGCGATGGGCTACTGCCATTGCAGTTCCTGCCGTTCGTGGTCGGCGTCTCCCGTGAACGCCTTCACGCTGTGGAAGCCGGAAAACGTCAAGGTCACCAAGGGCGAGGAGTTCCTGTCCGGCTTCGAGAAGTCAAACATGAGCGACCGTCAGTTCTGCACGAAGTGCGGCGGCCATCTGATGACCGATCATCCGCCGCTCGGACTGGTCGACGTCTATGCGGCCACGATACCGACGGTGAAGTTCACGCCGGGGGTTCACGTCAACTACGCCGAGACGGTCCTGCCGATGAAGGACGGATTGCCGAAGCTGAAAGACTTCCCCGCCGAACTCAGGGGCTCGGGCGTGAGCGTGCCGGAGTAACCCGGCAATGACACACGATTTCCAACAGCCACATCTCACGACAGGAGAATACGCATGGGCATCACGACATTTCGCGCCACGCAGGAGCCGATCAAGGATCTTTATCGCAAGGATGCGCGCGCGGCACTTCTTACGCTGAAGGCCAAGGGCAGTGCCGACGACTCCAAGGTCACTTGCAAGGTCGAGACAGGACGTGGGCTCGCGCTGGCGGGCATCCATCCGAAGGCCGGGGGCAGCGGACAGGAGCTTTGTTCCGGCGACATGCTGCTGGAAGCCCTTGTCGCATGCGCCGGCGTCTCGTTGAGGGCCGCGGCCGCCGTTCTCGAAATACCGATCAAGTCGGCCGAAATCTCCGCCGAGGGCGACGTCGATCTTCGCGGCACGCTCGGCGTCACCGAAGGCGTGCCGGTCGGCTTCAAGGAGATCCGCCTGCGGTTCGACATCGAGACCGACGTTGCGCAAGACCGGCTGACTGACCTGCTCGAGCTCACCGATCGCTACTGCGTGATCTTCCAGACGATCCAGCGCAGTCCCAAGACCTTCGTGAAGCTTCACAAAGTCGTGCGGTAACCGCGCCCTGCCCGGAATCCTAAACTTTGGGGATTCCGGGCTGGGCCTGAGCGCGGCCTCACTGAATGCAGCTTGGCTGAATGCAGCTGGTCGCGCCAAGCGTTATCCCTTCACGTTGCCCATTGCGTCGACGATCTGCCCGTCCGCCACGCGCATCAGGTTGACGCCGCGGATGGAATTGCCGTCGGCCATCCAGTAGCGCCAGCGGATCGTCGCCCGGTCGCCGGCGACGAAGGTTTCTTCGATGTCGAAACGCGTGCCGGGTCCGGTCGCGATCGCCGACCACAGTTCGACGCAGGCGCCCTTGCCGATGCGGCGGGCGCCGTCCGGGGCCGGCGTGGTGTTCTCGATCACGCAGTCTTCCGCCACCAGATCGTCGAGCGCCGATGGGTCGTGGCGCTGGAAGACGTCGTTGTAGCGCCGCATGATCTCGGCCGTTTCGGCGGAGCGTTTGGCCGCGGCGATGTCGATGATGAGTTCCTGTGTCATTGCATATTCCTTTCCCTTCGGTGATCAGTAGCGGTTTCGATGAGGCGGGCCGTGAGCGTGATCACGGCGACGCCGGCCAGCGCCCGCGATACGAGGCAGCTCTCCTTGGCCGTCTGCGCCAGCCGCTCGAAATCCCCCGCCGCCAGCCCGGCGACGCTTGCCTCCGTCTCCAGCTCGATACGGGTCAGCGTCGGTCCGGCCGCGGTGGCGCCGAGATGCGCTTTCGCGATCGTGTGGATGCGCGCGGGAGTGTAGCCTTCGCGGCCGAGAATGGCGCTTAGCGCCATCGAGAAGCAGCCGGCATGCGCCGCCGCAATCAATTCCTCCGGGTTGGTGCCGGGACCGTTCTCGAAACGCGACGGGAAGGAGTAGGCACCTTCGAAGACGCCGCTACCTAGTCTCAGCCGACCCGAACCTTCCTTCAACGATCCCTGCCATTGAGCTTCTGCTTCACGAATGGTCATTGCGTCTCTCCTTTTAGTTTGAGGCTCGATCGAATTTTGGGGGTGAACCAGTCAGGCGCCGTCGACGACCACTTTCCCGAAGACGTCGCCTTGCTGGAAATAGCGGTAGGCGTTTTGGGCCTCGTCGAAGGCGAACACCTTGTCGATGACAGGCTTAAGCCGATGCACCGAGATGGCGCGCAGCATGGCTTCGAGGTTGGTGCGATTGCCGACGAACAGCCGGCTGATGGTGGCGAGGCTGCGCTGGTAGATCGGGCCGGGGATCTGCACCGTCCCGCCTTTCGCATCCTGTATGGTGAGAAGCACGATGCGCCCGTAAAGCGCGCAGGCGATCATCGATTGCGCGAAGGTCGGCGGGCCGCCGGTCTCGACGACGAGGTCGATGCCGCCGGTCTGCTCGCGCACCGCAGCACCCCATTCCGGCATGCCGGCTGTCGAGACGACGAGGTCGGCGCCCAGCGCCCGCATCCGGTCCAGCTTCTCGCTGCGCGAACTGACGGCCACGACCCGGCAGCCGAGCAGCTTGGCGAATTGCAGCGCAAACAGCGCGACGCCACCTGAACCGATGACAAGAACCCATTGGCCGGGCTTCGGCATCTCGGCCGCCGTCACCGCATTCCAGGCGGTCAGGCCGGCGCAGGTCAGCGTCGCCGCTTGATGCCAGTCGAGATGATCGGGAAGCCGCACCGCCCATTGCTCATCGAGCACCGCGTATTCGGTCAGCATCCCGTCCAGCGTGCAACCGAGCTGGTCGATCAGCCCGGCATTGATGCGGCCGTCGGTCCAGCGCGCAAAATAGCTGCCGGTGATGCGGTCGCCGACGGCGAAGCGGGTGACGGAATCGCCGACGGCAACGACTTCGCCGGCACCGTCGCTCAGCGGGATAACGCCCTGGCGTGGCGCCAGTGGATAGTTGCCGTTGAGGATCATCGTGTCGCGGCGGTTGAGCGAAGCGGCGCGCACACGCACGGCGATCTCGTGTTGCTTCGGCGCCGGCTGCGCCTCGTCGCGCCTCACCAGGCGTTCGATTCCGCCGGTTCCTTCAAGGCGATAACTATGCATATCGGCCTTCTCTTTCGAATATGTAGACTGATCTACATATTATGTAGACCGATTGCTATATTCGAGGCAAGGCCTATAGTGTTCACTCCTGACAGAGGTTGGCATGGCGAACGACACCCGCACCCGCATGATCGAGACGACGGCGCGGCTGCTGAGGCAGCGCGGCTACCACGGCACGTCGCTCAACGACATCTTGAGCGCCTCAGGCGCACCGAGAGGCTCGCTCTACTTTCACTTTCCGGGCGGCAAGGACCAATTGGTCATCGAGGTGACGCGCGACAGCGTCGCCGATGTCACGCAGAGGCTGGACGCCGCGCTCGCCGCCGAAAAGGACCCGGCGGTGGCTGTCCACCACATCTACCAGTCGGTCGCGCGCATGCTGGAAGACAACCAGTTCACGCTCGGTTGCCCGATCGCGCCCGTGGTGCTGGACTCGCCGGCAGACGTGCCGGAACTGGCCGAATTGTGCCGCTCGGCTTTCGAGCAGTGGATAGGCTTGCTCAGGGCCGCCTTCGTCAGGGCAGGGGTGCCCGAGCGCCGCGCGCACGCGCTCGCATTGCTGGTCGAATCATCGCTGGAAGGGCTGATGGTGATCGCACGCGCCACCCACGACCGTGCCCCTGTGCTGGCAGTAGCCGATGAAGTCGCGGCGCTGATTGAGGGTGCTTTGCCTGCCAAATCTCACCCTCGGCGGATTGACGCCGCCGTCTGAGCGGGCAAACCGCTAAGCAAAGCAAACAAAAAGGGCGACCTCTCGGCCGCCCTTTCCGTATCTGAAGGTAGATGGGCTGGACTGGAAATCCATGCCGCCACTCAAGCCCGCTTGCGGGCTTGAGCAACGTGAGTTCATGGCGTGCTTTATGGACTTCTTAGAAGTCCATGCCGCCACTCAAGCCCGCTTGCGGGCTTGAGCAACGTGAGTTCATGGGCGTGCTTTATGGACTTCTTAGAAGTCCATGCCGCCACTCAAGCCCGCTTGCGGGCTTGAGCAACGTGAGTTCATGGGCGTGCTTTATAGACTTCTTAGAAGTCCATGCCGCCCATGCCGCCCATGCCGCCGCCGCCCATGCCGCCAGGCATGCCGCCGCCAGCCGACTCCTTCTTCGGAGCCTCCGCGATCATGGCTTCGGTGGTGACCAGGAGGCCGGCGACCGAGGCCGCGTCCTGCAGAGCCGTGCGCACAACCTTGACCGGATCGACGATACCCATGGCGATCATGTCGCCATATTCGCCGGTCTGGGCGTTGTAGCCGAAGGTCGCGCCCTTGTTCTCGAGGATCTTGCCGGCAACGATCGATGCTTCCGCACCGGCGTTGGACGCGATCTGGCGGGCCGGAGCCTGCAGCGCGCGACGCACGATGGCGATGCCCGCGGTCTGGTCGGAGTTGGCACCGGTTGCCTTGATGGTCAGCGAGGCGCGCAGCAGTGCGACGCCGCCGCCGGGAACGATGCCTTCTTCGACGGCCGCGCGGGTCGCGTTGAGGGCGTCATCGACGCGGTCCTTCTTTTCCTTGACTTCCACTTCGGTCGCACCGCCGACGCGGATCACGGCAACGCCACCGGCGAGCTTGGCGAGACGTTCCTGCAGCTTCTCCTTGTCGTAGTCCGAGGTGGTCTCCTCGATCTGCTGCTTGATCTGGGCGACGCGGCCCTGGATCTCGGCCTTCTTGCCGGCGCCGTCGACGATGGTGGTGTTCTCCTTGGAGATCGACACCTTCTTGGCGCGGCCGAGCATGTTGAGGCCGACATTCTCGAGCTTGATGCCGAGGTCTTCGGAGATGACCTGGCCACCGGTGAGAATGGCGATGTCTTCCAGCATGGCCTTGCGGCGGTCGCCGAAGCCCGGCGCCTTGACGGCAGCGATCTTCAGGCCGCCACGCAGCTTGTTGACGACCAGCGTCGCCAGGGCCTCACCTTCGACGTCCTCGGAGATGATGACCAGCGGCTTCGAGGTCTGCACGACAGCCTCGAGGATCGGCAGCATGGCCTGCAGGTTGGAGAGCTTCTTCTCGTGGAGAAGGATGTAGGCGTCTTCCAGATCCGCAACCATCTTCTCGGCATTGGTGACGAAGTAGGGCGAGAGATAGCCGCGGTCGAACTGCATGCCTTCGACGACTTCGAGCTCGGTCTCGGCGGTCTTGGCTTCCTCGACGGTGATGACGCCCTCATTGCCGACCTTCTGCATCGCTTCAGCGATCATCGAGCCGACCGAAGCATCGCCATTGCCGGCGATGGTGCCGACCTGGGCAACCTCTTCCGAGGTCTTGATCTTCTTGGCGTTCTTGATCAGCGTCGCGACGACGTCGGCAACGGCGAGGTCGATGCCGCGCTTGAGGTCCATCGGGTTCATGCCGGCGGCAACCGCCTTGTGGCCTTCCTGGACGATCGACTGCGCCAGAACGGTCGCGGTCGTGGTGCCGTCGCCGGCGATGTCGTTGGTCTTCGAAGCAACTTCGCGGACCATCTGCGCGCCCATGTTCTCGAACTTGTCTTCAAGCTCGATTTCCTTGGCGACGGTAACGCCGTCCTTGGTGATGCGCGGTGCGCCGAACGACTTGTCGATGACGACGTTGCGGCCCTTGGGGCCGAGCGTGACCTTCACCGCGTCGGCGAGGATGTTGACGCCGCGCAGCATGCGCTCACGAGCGTCGCGGGAGAATTTTACGTCTTTGGCAGCCATTTTCAGCTCCTGGCAGGGGCTTGGATTAAGCCCGAAGATTTAAATGAGGGTGAGGCCGATATTCAGCCGATGATGCCCATAATGTCGGATTCCTTCATGATCAGAAGGTCTTCGCCATTGAGCTTGACTTCGGTGCCCGACCACTTGCCGAACAGGATGCGGTCGCCGGCCTTGACGTCCAGCGGGACGAGCTTGCCGGCTTCGTCGCGGGCGCCGGAACCGACGGCGATGATCTCGCCTTCCTGCGGCTTTTCCTTAGCCGTATCGGGGATGATGATCCCGCCCGCGGTCTTGGATTCGGATTCGACCCGACGAACGACCACGCGGTCATGAAGCGGGCGGAACTTCGACTTTGCCATTTTTTATTCCTCGATGAGAATGGTGAGAACAGTTCCTCCGTCCGGCGGCGCCGGACATGTGGTTAGCACTCATCTTGGGGGAGTGCTAACGTGGCGCTGAAATAGGCTGGCAGCCCGCGCGAGTCAAGACGCCCGGTGACCATTCTCAGGACGATTGCTTCAAACGGATACTTGACTAAGTCAACTAAATGGCTGATCTTGCCGGGCAGGAGGATGCCATGACCATTCATCATCACCCAGGCAAGGAGCGGATCGACGCGGTGCGGGCCTTCAACCGCTTCTACACCCGCCAGATCGGGTTGCTCGAGGAAGGCTTGCTGAAAAGCGACTTCTCGCTGACCGAAGCCCGGGTGCTCTATGAGCTGGCGCATCGCGATGGCCTGACCGCCACCGAGCTTGCGCGCGATCTCGGCCTCGATGCCGGTTATCTCAGCCGGCTGCTGAAGAAGTTCGAGGAGCGTGATCTGGTCGAGCGCGCCACGATCGAGGCGGATGCGCGGCGCTCGTCGATCGCGCTGACCAAGGCCGGGCGGCAGGCCTTCGCGCCGCTGAACCAGGGTTCGCACGAACAGGTCGCGGCTTTGCTCGAACGGCTTTCGGCTGCCGAACAGGACAGGCTGGTCAGGGCCATGCAGACGGTGCAGCGTCTGCTGGGCGGAAGTGCCGAGCCCAAAGTTCCCTATATGCTGCGGTCTCTGCAAGTCGGCGACATCGGCTGGATCATCCATCGCCAGGGCCTGCTCTACGCGCAGGAATATGGCTGGGACGAAACCTATGAAGCGCTGGTCGCCGAAATCCTTGGTGCCTTCGTCAAATCCTTCGATCCGAAATGGGAACGCAGCTGGATCGCCGAGCGGGAAGGGGAGGTCGTCGGCTCGGTCTTCGTCGTGCGCCAGTCGGACGCGGTGGCGAAGTTGCGCCTGCTCTATGTCGAGCCTTCGGCGCGCGGTCTCGGCATCGGCAGGCGGCTGGTCGAGGAATGCATCGGCTTTGCTCGAACCAAGGGTTACATGCAGGATATCGAGCTGGCGGTCGCCACCATGAACGCCCTGCAAAGCCTGGGTGTCCAGATCTCGATCGATGATTTCGGCACCGGCTATTCCAGCCTCAGCGCACTCAAGACCTTTCCCGTGGCGCGGCTGAAGATCGACAAGTCCTTTATCAAGGATCTCGCCGCCGACGAGAACGATCAGGCCGTGGCCAGCGCGGTGATTTCATTGGGGCAAAATCTCAACCTGAGGGTCATCGCCGAGGGCGTTGAGACAGATGATCAGGTTGCTTTCCTGCGCAGGAACAATTGCGACGAAATGCAGGGCTATCATTTCAGCAGGCCGGTTTGCGCGCAGGACATCGAGGAATTGCTCGGCGGCGGCCGCAAAGACTGACGAATCGGTCGTCAGCAGGCTTCCGCCGACCAAATGGCGGAAGTTATCTGCCGAGCACAAGGCACCAGTAGCGAAGCGTGCTGTCGCGGCCGTCGCGCACGTAAGCGAGACCGAAGCGGGTGAAGCGCGGGTCGAGCATGTTGCGGCGGTGGCCTGGCGAATGCACCCAGATATCAAACAGCTTCTGCTGGTCGAAGCGGCCTTCGGCGATGTTTTCGGCGGCAGCGCCGGCAATGCCATTGTCTTTGACGCGCGAGGCAAAGTCCTTGCCCCAGCCGGTGGTGTGGTTCATTCGGCCGCCGCGCGCCATATAGCCGGCCTGCTGCAGCGCTGCCTGCTCGAGCTGCGCATCGGGGACAAGCGGCCCGAGACCCGCCGAAGCGCGGATGCCGGCCAGCGTGCCAGCGGCGGAGGCAGAGACACCGGCGCCTTCGCCGGTGGGCAGCACGGTGGCGCAGGCGACGAGCCCGGCAAGGGCGCCAAGGCCGGCAGCTCTGAGCAGCACGCGCCTGCTTAGGCTTGGTTGGGCCCCATAATTTTCGATTTTCGTAACGGTCATGCCCGCCTGACATAAGCGCGATCATGGCTTTTGCCGGGCGGGGCGGTGAAAATGCGTGATGATGGTTTCCGGCTCGATACCAGTCAGGCACGGACAGACAGTTTCTTTTGCCCCATCTCTGCGGCTTCACGAGCGCTGGCGAGGTATCCTCGGTTGCAAATTTTCTCTGGGGGATATCGCTTGCAGTGACGACCGGAGCGATTCGTACGCCTGAGCACCAAGCAGCCTCCGGTATTGGTCTTCGAGACGCTGATTGAAATCGTGGACGGTCCGGATCACCGCAAGCGCCGCGTCAGTTGCAACGATTAATTTGGCCCGTCGGTCGTTCGGATCATGCGAGCGCCGAACATAACCGAGGCGCTCCAGTTCATCGATCAACTCACCCATCGATGCTTTGCCAATGCCCGCACGCTCTGCGAGGACGCTGGGTCGGGTTCCCTCCGCGTCGATGTTGGCGAATAAAGCGCCGTGTTTGGGCTTGATTGCCGAATGGCCGCTCTCCCGGAGAACCTGGACCAAAGCGCTCGCCGACGATTGATAAGCATAGAGAAGCAGAGACTGCGTGTATGGCGGATTATCCATCTTTCCAAACTTATATGGTGTCCATATAGTATGGCAACCGAACTATATGACAGGAGGTCAGCATGGCTGCCGGCAACGTCCGAACTGAAGGGGTGGAAAGTGTCGCGCACAGGCTGATCGAAGCTTGGAATCGTCACGATGCTCGCGCCTTTGCCGCCGTATTCGCGGCAGATGCCGAATTTACAAACGTCTTCGGTATGCAGGCGACTGGACGTGACAAGATCGAGCAGTTCCATGCCCCAATTTTTGAGAAGATGTTCAAGCACAGCCACCTATCCGCGGAAAGCGTGCGGAACAGGCTTGTTCGCCCTGATGTTGCCACGCTCGACCTGCGGTGGTCCATGACTGGCGCACTCGATCCGATGGGAAACGAATGGCCGCGTCGGCTCGGATTAATCAGCGTAGTGGCGACGCGGGATCACGATGAATGGTTGATTGCAACGATGCACAATATGGAACTTGGAGACGATCAAATGGCAAAGTCTCAGGAGAAACTTCAAGAGGATAAGTAGGCTCTTCATTCACGTCAGAGTCGAAAGCGACAGCCATCCAGCATGGTCAGCCGATCTGATCGGGCAATGAGATCGAACGGCGGGTCAGGTGAATCGGGATTGGCGAGCCATGCTACAGGAGTTGGTGCTGGATGGCCCGCGCCTTGCCCGGTTTGGCCGGCCACAATGGCGCGCCATATAAGCCGGTCGCTTGGTCTTGCGGGATCTAATGTATGAACGGCTTGGCGCGCGCTGGGCTCTCGCCGGCAGTTCTTTGCGGCGCGGTGATCGCCGGTCGGCTATTCCGCCGCCACGAGTTTGGTTTCCGGCGTCGATGAAACCCGGCCGGCCCGATCGTCTTCGGTATGTTCCCACCAGTCGCCCAGGGCGTCGATAAGCGGCACAAGCTTGAGGCCGGGCTCCGTGAGGTCGTAATCCACGTGTAGCGGATAGCCGACATGCGCCGTTCGCCGCACGATCCCGGCTTCCTCCAGCTTGCGCAGTTCCAGCGCCAGGATGCGGTGCGACACTGCCGGGTTGTCACGCCTCAAATCGCTGAAGCGCTTGGTACCATCCTTGAGATAATAGAGCAGCAAGGTGGGCCATCGACCGCTGAGCACACGCATGGTCTCCTCGATCGGGCAGCGTGAGACGACATCTTTCATGGCGGGGACCTGGTTACAGAATAGTGCCTAATTTACATGGGGCGACCAGCGTTTAGGGTCAAGTTTCGCTGCGCAGCGTGACCCCTAACATGGAAGAGACAAAGAAATGGAACCTATTCTCCTTTACGGCTTCCCGCTGGGAAGTTCGATGGGGCTTGTCGCTGCTTTTGAACGCCTCGGACAACCCTATCGCCTGTGTCGTGTCGACATGCTCACTGAGATGAAGAACGAGGCCTATGCCAGCATCAACGGCCGTCAGGAAACGCCGGTGTTGATCACGGACGAGGGCAGGGTACTCACCGAGACCATGGCGATTGCCGCCTGGCTCGAAGCCCGCGATACGCAACGCCGTATCAGCTTCGATCCTCGCTCGCCGGAGGCCGACCGGATGCACCAGCTGGTCGCCTTCATAAACACCGGCTTCACCGCCGCCTTCACCCCGCTCTGGGCGGCATATGAAATGGAGTCGGCCGAACCGGTGCTGCTGGCGACTTTACGTGATTTCGGCCGCAAGGTCGTTACCAACCGCCATAACCAGCTTGAGGCGATGATCCTCGACACGGATTTCCTGATCGGCGAGCGGCTGACGCTTGCCGACACCACGTTGATCGGCGTGGCGCGCTGGGCGGAATTCCACCAGGCGGTCGACGGCGCCGCTTACCCAAAGTTGGCGGCGCTACGCCGCCGCATCGAAGCCGATCCGGCCGTGCAATACGCGCTCGCTGTCGAGGCTGGCGAAAAGCTCGCCGGGTCAGGCGCTTGCTTCGGTCACTTGCCGCTGGCCGAGGTGATCGATCGCTTCGCGGCGTAACTGTTCGCTCAGCGCCCGGCGCCCTGGCGCCGGGCGCTGGCGACAAGCACGCCCAGATCGGCTATCATGTCACCGTTCTTGAAGTGGCAGCTGCAGGCGGCCATCCTGGCGGTGACCGCCCCGACACACGGGAGAAAGGTTATGGCCGGCTTTCATGTCATGGCTGATGCACGTGGAATGCATGTACAGCCCACGGTGCGCCGCATCAGCACCGAGGATCTGATTGATGCGCTCCGTCTCGGCGTCGAGGATTTCTGGGCCAAGCCGTCGCATTATGTGTTCCTGTGCCTGATCTATCCGGTGGTCGGCCTGATCCTGACGCAGTGGACCTCGGGCTCGAACGCCATCCAGCTCATCTATCCGCTGATGTCCGGCTTCGCTTTGGTCGGTCCGTTCGCGGCTATCGGCCTTTACGAAATCAGCCGCCGGCGCGAGTTCGGCATGGATACATCCTGGTGGCATGCGCTCGATGTGCGCCACTCGCCGGCGCTCCCCGCGATTGCAGTCATCGGTATTATGCTGCTGGTACTGTTCCTGCTCTGGCTGTTCACCGCGCAGTCGATCTACACCGGCCTGTACGGCAATCAGCCTCCGGCCTCTATTGCCGGCTTTATTCGCGAGGTGCTGACGACCAGCAAGGGCTGGAAGCTGATCCTGCTCGGCAACCTGGCCGGGTTCGCTTTCGCCGCGATCGTTCTGGCGACGACCGTCGTCGCCTTTCCGCTGCTGCTGGACCGCGATGTCGGCGCGGTCTCGGCAGTCGAGACGTCGGCGCGCGCCGTCCTGACAAACCCGCTGCAGATGGCGCTGTGGGGCCTGATGGTCGCCGTGCTCCTGGTCATCGGCTCGATCCCGCTATTTGCCGGGCTTGCCGTCGTCATGCCCATCCTTGGCCACGCGACCTGGCATCTTTATCGCAGGGTGGTCGAACCGGAGCGGGCGGAGCAGGTCAGGCGGCCGATGTAGGACCGATCAGCGTTGCGCGTCGGTTGCCATCTTGACGGCCAGCGCGGTCAGCACCGTGCCCATCATCCAGCGCTGGATCACCATCCATAAGGGCCGCCCGGCGAGGAAAACCGCGATCGAGCCGGCCGTCACCGCGATGATGGCGTTGACGGTCAGGCTGATCGCTACCTGCGTGGCACCGAGCACTAGAAGCTGCGACAGCACGTGGCCCTTGCCGGGGCTGATGAATTGCGGCAGCAGCGACAGATAGAGCACTGCCACCTTCGGGTTGAGCAGGTTGGTCATCAGGCCCATCGCGAACAGCTTGCGCGGCCTGTCTTTCGGCAGTTCGCGGATATGGAAGGGCGAGCGCCCGCCGGGCTTCACCGCTTGCCAGGCGAGCCACAGCAAATAGAGCGCGCCGGCAAGGCGCAGCACATCATAGGCAAAGGGTACGGCGAGCAGCAGCGCGGTGATGCCGAACGCCGCCGACAGCACATAGAACAAGAAACCGAGCGCCACGCCGCCCAGCGAGATCAGCCCGGCCTTCGGCCCCTGCGACAGCGAGCGCGAGATCAGATAGATCATGTTCGGGCCGGGCGTCAGCACCATGCCGAGGCAGACCAGCGCGAAGGCAAGGTGGTTGGCGGGTTCAGGCAAGAGCGCATCTCCGGATGGGAACACTCACCACATGCTTCCATCATCCGCAAGGGCATGAGGGCAGGAGCCTTTGCGCCAGTGCGCCGGGCCTCCTGCCTTAGTTCCCGGACGACAATCTTGCGGACACAATGAAAGCTGGTGACAGGGCGAAGCGCTTCGGTTAATCCGGGCCGGCCGCTACGGACCGTCGGTCGCGGCGCTTGCAAGCATCATGGTACAGGGACAACGGCATGGCGGATTCGCCCGACATCATCGGTTCGCTCGCAGACTTGTCGGGAGCCTATTCAGCCATACTGTGCGACGTCTGGGGCGTGGTGCACAATGGCGAATGGCATTTCCCGGCGGCGGCTGCCGCGCTGATCGCTGCTCGCGCGGCGAGAATACCTGTCGTGCTGATCACCAATTCGCCGCGCCGCAGCGCCGACGTGGTGGCGCAGATGAACGCCATCGGCGTTCCTCCCGCTGCCTATGACCGTGTCGTAACGTCCGGCGACGTTACCCGCGATCTGATCGTCGAAGGGCCGCGAAAGATCTTCCATATAGGCGCCGATCGGGATTTCACGCTCTATGAGGGCCTCGACGTCGAGCTCGTCGAGGAGTTCGAAGCATCCGGCGTGGTCTGCACCGGCCTGTTCGACGACGAGGTGGAGAAGCCGGAAGATTATGCCGATCTTCTGCGGCGGCTGCGTGCCAGGAACCTGCCCTTCATCTGCGCCAATCCCGACATCGTCGTCGAGCGCGGCGAACGCATGATCTGGTGCGCAGGCGCTTTGGCCCGCGAATACGCACAGCTTGGCGGACGCACGCTGATCGCCGGCAAGCCGTACGCGCCGGTCTATGACGTCGCCATGAAGGAGGTCGCCGTCATTCTCGGCCGCCCGGTCGAGCGTTCGCAAGTTCTGGCCATCGGCGACGGCATGATGACCGACATCAAGGGCGCGGCCGACAATGGCTTCGACGTGCTCTACGTATCGGGCGGCATCCATGCCCGCGATTACGGTGAGACGCTGCAGCCGGATCCGGCTAGGCTCGCGGCCTTTCTGGAAAAATACGGCTACAGGCCGGTCGCGGTGATTCCCAGACTGCAATAGGTTCAAGCCATGACGGCAATGTTCGAACGCATTTCCGCAACCGCACCGCTGCCGGCCCATCTGCGCGGCGGCGTGGTGGCTATCGGCAATTTCGACGGCGTCCACCGCGGCCACCAGGCGGTGCTCGAACGCGCGCGCGCCGAAGCGGAGCGTCGCGGCGTACCCGCCCTGGTGCTGACCTTCGTACCGCATCCGCGAAAGGTTTTCAGGCCGGACATGCCGTTGTTCGTGCTGACACCGCCGCCGATGAAGGCGCGGCTGTTGTCGCATCTGGGCTTTGCGGCGCTGGTCGAGCAGCCGTTCACACGCGAGTTCGCCTCCTTGTCGGCGGAGGCTTTCGTCACCGGCGTGCTCGAGCGCAACCTCGGCATAAGCCACGCCGTCACCGGCTTCGATTTCCATTTCGGCAAGGACCGCCAGGGCGGTCCGGCCTATCTGATGGCTGCCGGCGAGCGCCACGGCTTCGGCGTCACGCTGGTCGATGCGTTTCGCGACGAAAGCGCCGAGGTGGTGTCGTCGAGCCGCATACGCACGCTGCTGTGCGAGGGCAATGTGGCCGAGGCCGCCGGCTTGCTCGGCTACCGTTTCACCGTCGAGGCGGAGGTGATCGGCGGCCAGCAGCTCGGCCGGACACTCGGCTTTCCGACCGCAAACATGAGGCTTTCGCCGGAAGCCACCCTCAAGGAAGGGATTTATGCCGTCCGCTTCCGCCGCGCCGACGGTTCCCTTCATGATGGCGTCGCCAGCTTCGGCCGCCGGCCGACGGTCGACGACAATGGCGCGCCATTGCTGGAGACCTTCGTCTTCGACTTTTCCGGCGACCTCTATGGCGAGATTTGTGCCGTGTCCTTCTTCGGCTACCTGCGCTCGGAGGTGAAGTTCGACGGGCTTGACGCGCTGGTCGCCCAGATGAAGCGTGACGAGGCCGAGGCGAAGGCACTGCTCGCCGGCGTCAGGCCGCTTTCCGGGCTGGACCGCGCGATCGCGTTTTGACAACCCGCGCCGTCGTCGTCCGCGTCGCTTCGCCCTGGGATGATGAAGCTGGGGATTTCAGCCAATCTCGAAGGTATGCGATAGAAATGAACGACGAGCATTACCTGTCGGCGTCCTGCAATCCGCCATGTCGATCACAATTTATCTCTTCAGCGCCAGGCCGACGGCAATGAAGGTCCAGCCTTGGAAAATCAGGTCGACGGCTAGGAACAGGCCGAGCACCCACACGCTGTTGAACGGCCAACCCATGGCGATGACCAGTCCCGCCACCGCGCTGATGACGCCGGCCGTGACCACCCAGCCCCAGCCCGGCTGCGGCCGGTGGCTGTAGCCGACCCAGGCCCTGAGCACGCCTGAGGCAAGCAGCGCGACCGCCAGGAGGAATGTCAGCACCGCCGAGGCCAGCAGTGGATTGTAGAAGGCGAAGAACCCGGCGACGGCGTAGAGAAGCCCGCTGAGCAGCCAATAGAAGAAGCGGCCCCATGTCTTCACGCCGAAGGCATGGATGATCTCGACAATGCCGGCCATCAGCATCAGCCAGCCGACGACATAAACCGAGGCGACGGTTGCGATGAACAGATTGCCGAAAGCAATGCCGCCGAAGATGAGCAGCAGCACCCCGAGCGCGACGAACCATCCCCACTTCGCCCGCGTCTGGCCAATGGCGTCTTTCATGGCATCGCTGTGCACGGTCATTGCCCTTCTCCGTCAAGGTTGCCTAGCTTCTTTGTTCCGAAAGGTAGCGCCGATCGCCTTGCCCGTCCAGCGAGCAGGCTGTGAGCGCAACACTCCCGAGCGATCCGCTTGCCAGACCTTCGCTTTTTATCCGAAGCGGCCAAATACCAGATGGAATATTCGATCGTGTGCAGCGGTGGGCCAGCGCTAAAAGATGACAAGCGGGTTTACGGGCGACCCCCGTCGTCCCGTGTATTCGCCATGGCGCAAGTGAAACGAAAAATTGCCAGCGCTGGAATTGGCCCTTTATCGATGACGTGCGGCTGCTGCTGTATACCGTTTTCTACGCTTGATGAGGCTGGGGAAGCAAAATGAGCGATATGGACGAACACCGCGAACTGCTGGAGATCAATGCCATCCGCAGGCTGTTGACGTCAAAACCACGAACGGTCCGCTGGGACGAACGCCGGGCACGGCTCGACGAAGTCGGTTCGGTCTGGCCGGTCGCGGAGGACATCCGATGCGAGCATGTGGTTTTCGATGGCCTCGAGGGAGAGTGGTCCCTGGCGCCTGGCAGTGACAGGGATAAGATTCTGCTCTTTTTCCACGGTGGCGGCTACTGCTCCGGCTCTCTTAAAAGTCATCGTCGAATGGTGACCGAGGCAGGTCGGGCAATGGGAATGCGCACCCTCGCGATCGACTATCGACGCGCGCCGGAACATCCTTTCCCTGCGCAACATGAAGACGCACTCACCGCATGGCGCTTTCTGAGGCGGCAAGGCATCGCGCCGGATCGCATCGTGGTTGGGGGAGACAGTGCGGGCGGCAATCTCACCCTGTGCCTGGTCAGTATATTGCGCACGGCAGGCGAGCGGTTGCCGCGATGTCTTTGGCTGTGTTCGCCCTGGACGGACCTTTCGATGTCCGGCGCGACACTATCAACCAAGGACGCAATCGACCCTATCATCCACCGGGCGTATTTGGGGGAACTGGCAACCGCCTATGTTCCCAATGGCGTTGGTCGGCGCGATCCGCTGATCTCGCCTTTGTTCGCCGATCTGAGCGGATTTCCCCCAATGCTTATACAAGTCGGTTCGGCCGAGACGCTGTTGTCGGACGCAACTCGGCTCGCGGAAGCCGCTGGCGCGGCTGACGTCAAAGTACGTCTCGAAATTTGGCCGCATATGATTCACGCTTGGCCGGTTTGGAATGCGGGGCTGGGTGCCGGTCGGCGCGCTCTTCACAGCGCGGGCATGTTTGCCCGCGAATATTTATAACCCCTGCCGAGGCAGCTGCTGGCGCATTCCAAACGTCTTGATCTGGAATCTTGGTGCGCCAGTACAATTCGCTGCAATGCGGAAAACAGCCCGGCCAATGCCGCCAACGTTACGGACATTAAGTCAAATTTTACCGAACTGGCGCCATGGCTTGGATAAAGGCTGATAGTGTTCGTCAACGCGTTCGAGGTATGGAGTAATGATGCGGTCTGTCCCGACGGTCTTGGCCGCATTCATGCTCGGCGCCTGCGGCGTTGCCAAGGCAGGCGAGGGCACCTTTGGCTGGATGTCCGGAGACTGGTACCTGACGGTCGGCGCCACCGGCATGGTTGCCCCGAATTTCGAAGGCGGCAAAAAGTACCTGCTCAGCGCCTCGCCGATCATCTCGCTCGGCAAAGCTGGTCCCGCGGCGCGCTTCACCTCGCGCAACGACAATATCTCGTTGGCATTGATCGACGATGGCGGCGTCCGCGCCGGCCTGACAGGCAAGTTCCTGTTTTCCCGCGACGGTGGTGATGCCGACGAGTTGAAGGGCCTCGACCCGGTGCGCTGGGGCGGCGAGGCCGGCGGCTTCTTCGAATTCTATCCTTTGGATTGGCTGCGTGCCCGCGCCGAATTGCGGCATGGCATTCGCGCCCATAACGGCTTTGTCGCCGACATCGCCGCCGACGCCTTTTACGATGTGACGCCCGATGTCAGGATTTCGGGCGGGCCGCGCGTTTCATTCGCCTCATCGGACTATTTCGACGCCTATTACGGCGTTGATGCCGAGGAGTCCCTGGCCTCGGGGCTCAGCGAATATCATCCCGGTGGCGGGGTGAAGTCGGCGGGCCTGGGCGGCGCGGTGACCTGGAAGGTGACCGAGCCGATGACGGCCAGTCTGTTCGGCGAATATTCCCGCCTGATGGGCCCGGCCGGCGATTCCAGCCTGGTCAAGGAGCGCGGCGATCGCAACCAGTTCACGATCGGCGTGTCGACAACCTACCGCTTCGATTTCTCGATGTGAGCGGGCGGGCGTCGGCTCATTTGATCAAACGGCTGTCGAACGGATAATGGTATAGGCCCGCAATCGTAATGCGTGACGCATCGTCATGGGTCGGGTTGAGCAGATAGTTGTTTGCCTTGCGCATTATGATCGAAGGAATTTTCATGAGCGCGTAACGATTGGCCGAGAGAAAGTCCGTGCCCTGTCGCCGTGTCGATTCCATGTCCTTGTCCCAGCCGTCCTGAATAACCGGTTCGGTCATTTCTATTCCGTCCGGAACGTCGATTTCGATAAGCTGGTAGGTTTCCGGAACGGTTTCGCGCGTCGCATGCACCAGTATCTCCAGCAGTGCCGTCGAAGGGTGGTCGGTGCAATAGACGATGGGCATTCCGCGCCTGTTCCATCTTCCATCAACGAGCGTTCCGCCACGACCCGAGAGATCCGCGAAACTGGAGATGCGCCAGATGCGCATCGTCAGGCAAGCATGCCAAAGTCGATACGGATAAGCTCTTCGGAAACGACGTGGGCGCCGGTCTCTGTCTCAAGGAGATCGATCGGCCTTGCACCATCCAATGCTATGATCTCGCTTCTCAGCCAACGCTGGGCTTTCTCATGGCTACCGAATACCCGATCCGCCTGCTCGGCGATGCGTTCAAGGCGCAGGGCGCGGTCGGATTCAGCTGGCGAAAGCGGCTCGGCATGTTCCTTGCGACGCGCCAGCGTGCGGCGGGGGGCAACGATACGATAGAGTTCTTCGCTACTGAAACCCAGACTGCGCAGATGATCGATCTTGTCCGTAGGGACGGAAAAGTCGCGTGTTGCGCGAATTGCCCTTGCTGCGACCGACATGAATTGTTTCCTTGGCACTGCAGGCCATTTGCCTACAAATGTATGCGCAATTGGCACCTAACGCAAGGAAGCATCAGAGTTCGGGCTTTTCAATATCGCCTGTCTCGGTTAAAAGCCCAGCCATGACGAGCTTTTCGCGCCTTCTCGCGACTGCGATACGAATTACAGGCCCGGTGTTCCGGGCGGCTTGACCGCCGCCGGGGCCGCCGGGAATCTTGCGCGCGGCCTCTCGCGCTTTTTCCAGATCATCAACGCATATCGCCCAAAAGTGGGTCCGGTTTTGGGAAGACGATATGCGTCAAAGCGAAGAACTTCAACGCCCGGGCTCTTTTGCCGCCGGCAACGCATATGGCAGACGAATGACTGATACCGAGACCGCCGAGACGATCGACTATTCCAAAACGCTCTACCTGCCGCAGACGGATTTCCCGATGCGCGCCGGTTTGCCGGAAAAGGAACCGCTGCTGGTCAAGCGCTGGCAGGACATGGACCTTTACCGCAAGTTGCGCGAAGACGCAGCCGGCCGCGAAAAATACGTGCTGCACGACGGCCCGCCTTACGCCAATGGCAACATCCATATCGGCCACGCGCTGAACAAGATCCTCAAGGACGTCATCACCCGCTCGTTTCAGATGCGCGGCTATGACTCGAACTATGTACCCGGTTGGGATTGCCACGGCCTGCCGATTGAATGGAAGATCGAGGAGCAGTACCGCGCCAAGGGCAAGAACAAGGACGAGGTGCCGGTTAACGAGTTCCGGCAGGAATGCCGTGAGTTTGCGGCGCACTGGATCAAAGTGCAGGGTTCCGAGTTCCAGCGCCTCGGCGTCGTCGGCGACTTCGACAATCCCTATACGACGATGGCTTTCCACGCCGAGGCGCGCATCGCCGGCGAGCTGCTGAAATTCGCCATGTCCGGCCAGCTCTATCGCGGCTCCAAGCCGGTGATGTGGAGCGTCGTCGAACGCACCGCGCTGGCCGAGGCGGAGGTCGAATACCAGGACTATGAGTCGGACACGATCTGGGCGAAGTTTCCGGTCGTCAGCCTCGCTCGCCAGGTCATCAACATCGAGGATGGACAGCCAGCCCTGGATCCCAAGCTGACGCAGACGTCGCTCGATCTGCTTGATGCCAGCGTCGTCATCTGGACGACGACGCCGTGGACAATCCCCGGCAACCGCGCCGTCAATTACTCGCCGCGCATCAACTATGGTCTCTATGAGGTTACAGCGGCCGAGAACGCCTTTGGTCCCCAGCCCGGCGAAAAGCTGATCTTTGCCGAGAAACTTGCAGACGACGCTGCCGCGAAGGCCAAGGTCACCCTGAATCGGCTTCGCAACGTTGGCGCCGAAGAGCTTGAAAATCTTACGCTTTCGCATCCCCTCAAAAGTCTGGGTGGCGGCTACGATTTTCCCGTGCCCATGCTCGCCGGCGATCATGTCACCGACGATGCCGGCACCGGATTCGTCCACACCGCGCCGGGACACGGCCGCGAAGACTTTGACGCCTGGATGGATGCCGCCTCTGACCTTCGCCAGCGCGGCATCGACACTGCGATCCCCTTCACCGTTGACGATGCCGGCTTCTTCACCAAGGACGCGCCGGGCTTCGGCCCGCACCGCGAGGGTGGAGCGGCGCGCGTCATCGACGACAATGGCAAGAAGGGCAACGCCAACCAGGCTGTCATCGACGAGCTGATCAAGCGCAACGCGCTGTTCGCGCGCGGCCGCCTGAAGCACTCCTATCCGCATTCCTGGCGCTCGAAGAAGCCGATCATCTTCCGCAACACGCCCCAATGGTTCGTCTATATGGACCAGGAGCTTGGCGACGGCACGACGCTGCGCGGCCGCGCGCTGAAAGCCATCGACGATACCCGCTTCGTGCCCGCCGCCGGCCAGAACCGCATCCGCGCCATGATCGAGGAGCGCCCCGACTGGGTGCTGTCGCGCCAGCGCGCCTGGGGCGTGCCGATCGCCGTCTTTGCCGATGCCGACGGCAACGTGCTGCGCGACGAGGCAGTCAACCAGCGCATCATGGACGCCTTCGAGAAAGAAGGCGCCGACGCCTGGTTCGCCGCCGGCGCCAAGGAGCGGTTCCTCGGCAATCACGATGCCTCGAGATGGCAGCAGGTCATGGACATCCTCGATGTCTGGTTCGATTCAGGCTCGACGCATGCCTTCACGCTTGAGGACCGGCCCGACCTGAAATGGCCGGCCGACCTCTATCTCGAAGGCTCCGATCAGCATCGCGGCTGGTTCCACTCGTCGCTGCTCGAAAGCTGCGGCACCAGGGGCAGGGCGCCCTATGACACCGTTGTCACCCATGGCTTCACCATGGATGAGGAGGGGCGGAAAATGTCGAAGTCGCTCGGCAACACGGTCGTGCCGCAGGACGTCATCAAGCAGTCCGGCGCCGACATCTTGCGGCTGTGGGTGGTGACGACCGATTATTGGGAAGACCAACGGCTCGGCAAGAACGTGCTGCAGACCAATATCGACGCCTACCGCAAGCTGCGCAACACCATCCGCTGGATGCTGGGCACACTCGCCCATGACGACGGCGAGGAGGTGCCGCTGGACAAGATGCCGGAGCTGGAGCGGCTGATGCTGCACCGGCTCGCCGAACTCGATGAAGTCGTACGCTCGGGCTACGACGCGTTCGAATTCAAGCGCATCACCCGCGCGCTGCTCGACTTCATGGTGGTCGAGCTATCGGCCTTCTATTTCGACGTCCGCAAGGACGCGCTTTACTGCGAAGCGCCTTCCAGCGTGAAGCGCAAGGCTTCCGTGCAGGTGGTGCGCCATCTCTTCGACTGCCTGGTGAAATGGCTGGCGCCGATGCTGCCCTTCACTATGGAAGAGGCTTGGCTCGACCGTCATCCGGATGCGGTCTCGGTGCATCTCGACCAGTTCCCGAAAATCCCGGCGGACTGGAAGGACGAGGCGCTGGCGGAGAAGTGGCGCAAGGTGCGGCAGGTCCGCCGTGTCGTCACCGGCGCGCTGGAAATCGCCCGCGCGCAGAAGGTCATCGGCTCTTCGCTGGAAGCGGTGCCGGTCGTCACCCTCGACGATGCCGCGCTCGAAGCGGCGATCGCCGATGTCGATATGGCCGAGATGGCGATCACCAGCGATCTGGTAATCGTGCACGGCAAGGCGCCGGCGGGCAGCTTTACCCTCGACGACGTTAAAGGCGTCGCCGTGGTCGTCGAGAAGGCGGAGAACCGCGGCCTGGTGAAGTGCGCGCGCTCTTGGCGCTACACCGCCGATGTCGGCTCAGATCCGGAATTCCCGGATGTTTCGGCCCGTGACGCCGCTGTCCTGCATGAACTCAAGGCTTTGAGCCGCCTCTAAGGCGGTGCACAAATGCCACGGCGGGCAGCCGATCGGCCCCGGCGCGTTGCCCTTAACGAGTGGTTGAGGTAAACACGCGAAACTCCGGACGACAAATTGTCGCCGGAATTCCGTCGGAAGAGCATAGGCGACGGGGACCGGACCTTTCTTTGGCCGGCGGCAATCGAGAGGCTGTCTACAGTGGGACTTTTTGGCATGACCGAGAGAACTTACGCGCGCGTTGCGCTGCTGGCGCCGCTTGTCGTATCGGGCCTCGCCTTGTCCGGCTGCATGGGCTCGCCCACTTACGGGACCGACAAGCCTGCTGCCTCGCAGCTTGCCGACGACCTCACTGGGGCTTTTTCCTTTGCACCCAAGCGCAAGAACAACATCGACTACAAGCCGCGCCCCACGCTGGTGAAGCCAGGGCCGGGGCAGAAGGAAGTGTTGCCGCCGCCCCAGGAAAGCATCGAGACGGCAAGTGCCGAATGGCCCGAATCGCCGGAGCAGCGCCGTGCCCGCCTGCGCGCCGATGCCACCCTGCATCAGGACGACCCGGCCTACCAGGCGCAGATTGTCGATGACGTGCAGACCGACCCGGTGGCCGTCAAGGCCGCGATGGCGCAGTCGGCTTCGAGCCATCCGCCGGCCTGGACTCCAGCGGAGTCGGACAAGGGCCGCGCCGCGGAAGTCAAGCGCCGTCTGGCTGAAGGCAAACAGGGCGACCCGACCACCCGCAGATATCTGAGCGAGCCGCCGGTGCAATACCGCGCCGCCGCCCCCACCGCGCCGGTGGATGACCTCGGCGAGGATGAGTACAAGAAGGAACGCCGCCTCAAGAAGGAGGCGGCCGCCAAGAGCAAGAGCGGCGGCATGTTCGACTGGCTGCCTTGGTAGCCTGACAGCGCCAGAGACGTTCTTGCCTGGATTGGCTGACTTGGATTTGGACCGTCTGCCGGACTGGAAAATCAGGGTCCGCGTCGCTCGCGAAAAAAGTCTTTCAGCAGCGCTGCCGCAGCGTTCTCGGCCATGCCCGGATAGATGTCGGGCACATGGTGGCAGGTCGGTGACGTGAAGAAGCGAACGCCGTTGACCACTGCGCCGCCCTTCTCGTCGGCAGCGCCGAAATAGAGCCGGCGCAACCTGGCGAAGGAGATGGCGCCGGCGCACATGGCGCACGGCTCCAGCGTCACATAGAGATCGTGGCCGCTGAGCCGCTCGCTGGAAAGCTTGCGGCAGGCTTCGCGGATCGCCAGCATCTCGGCATGAGCGGTGGGATCGGCGAACTCGCGGGTGCGGTTGCCGGCACTCGCAACGACCGTATCGCCGCCGACGACGACCGCGCCAACCGGCACCTCGCCACGCTGGGCGGCGGCTTCGGCTTCTTTCAGCGCCAGCGCCATGAAATCCTGCCGCTTCACGCGGTTTCCATTCCGATTATCTCCTCGCCACTAGAGCGCGATCCTGTTACTACCCGCGCAAACGAGCAAAGGCCACATGGACGACAAAAACAAGAAATTCCCGCGCAAGGCCGGCCCGAAGCCGGCAGGGCCGCGTGGTCGCGATAGCGCTCCCGGCAAGGGCGGCAAGCCGTCCTTCGGCGCCAAAAAACCCTACACTCCGCGCGGCGACCGGCCGGCGGCGGCCGAAGGCGAACGGCCGAAGCGCGACTTCAAAGGCGACCGGCCATTCAGCAAAGGGCCGCGTCCGGAAGGCAAGCCTTATGAACAGCGCGAGGGTCCACGCAAGCCGTACGCACCGCGCGGCGACCGGCCAGCGGCGGCCGAAGGCGAACCGCCGAAGCGCGACTTCAAGGGCGGCGACCGGCCGTTCAGCAAAGGGCCGCGTCCGGAGGGCAAGCCTTATGAGAAGCGCGAAGGTCCGCGCAAGCCCTACGCGCCGCGCGGCGACCGGCCGGCCACTGCCGAAGGCGAGCACGGCGAATGGCGCTTCGACCGTCCCAAGCGTGACTTCGGCGATCGTCCCAAGCGTGATTTTGGCGGCGATCGGCCGCAAGGTGGACAAACGGCACGGGCGGGGTCGGACGGCGGCTTCAAGCCGCGCCCGCGTCGCGTCGAGCTAACGGAAGAAGCCGGCGAACGCATTGCCAAGCGGCTGGCGCGTGCCGGCCTGGCCTCGCGCCGCGACGCCGAGGAACTGATTGCGGCCGGTCGCGTCAAGGTCAATGGCAAGGTGTTGTCCTCGCCGGCCTTCAACGTGATGCCCGGCGACATCATCCATCTCGACGGCATGGAGATCCCGCCGATCGAGCGCACCAGGCTGTTCCTGTTCCACAAACCGGCCGGCGTGGTCACCACCAACCGCGATCCCGAAGGCCGCAAGACCGTCTTCGATGTGCTGCCCCCCGGGCTGCCGCGGCTGATGACCATCGGCCGGCTCGACATCAACACCGAAGGCCTCCTGCTGCTCACCAATGATGGCGGCCTGTCGCGCGTCCTCGAACTGCCGGCCACCGGCTGGCTCAGGCGCTACCGCGTGCGCGTCCACGGCAAGGTCGAGGAAAGCGCGCTTGCCGGCCTGCGCGAAGGCCTTGCCGTCGACGGCGTCTTTTATGGCGCCATCGAAGCGACGCTCGACCGCGAGCAGGGCTCGAACGCCTGGCTGACACTCGGCCTGCGCGAAGGCAAGAACCGCGAGGTCAGGAACATCCTGGGCTCGCTCGGTCTCGACGTGACGCGGCTGATCCGCATTTCCTACGGGCCGTTCCAGCTCGATGATTTGCCGGAAGGCCATGTGCTGGAGATCAAGGGCCGTGTGCTGCGCGACCAACTCGGCGAGCGTCTGGTCGAAGAGTCCGGCGCCAATTTCGACGCCGATATCGCCAAGCCATTTTCCAACAAGCCGGTCAGGCGTGAGCGGGAGGAGGAGCCCGAGCGGCCGAAATTCAACCGCGACGGCGAACGCCGGCCGATCGGCGAGGGCGGCCTGATCAAGAACCGCAAGCGTCGCGAAGGCAGCCGCGACGAAGCGCTCGGCAAGCTGTCGACAAGCCCCGACAGGAGCTTTGGGCCGAAAAAGAGCTTTGGCGAGCGTGGCCCCAGACCTGAACGCAGCGACTTCGGGGACAAACCCCGTGGCGACAAGCCTCGTGGCGGCTTCGGTGGCAAGAAATCCGAACGGGAGCAGCGGCCGATCGAGCCGCCGGGCCAGCGCAAGGCCAATGTCTGGATGGCGCCGGGCGCACGGCCGATCGGCAAGGGCAGGGCGGAGGCAGACGCCGCCAAGGCGGCAGAAAACAAGGCGCGCAAGGCCTCGTTCAAGCCGTCTTACGGCAAGCCCGGCGGCAAGCCGCAAGGCGGCGGTGCAAAGCCGTTCGGCAAGCCACGCGGCGAGCGTCAGGATGGCGGTGGCGACCGGCCGCGCGGCGGCCCGAAGGGAAGCAATGCGGATCGTCGGCGGTGAGTTTCGCGGGCGTCCGCTGGCGACGCCCCGCACCTTTGCCATCCGCCCGACGACCGACCGCACGCGTGAGGCGGTCTTCAACGTGCTGGCGCATCGCTTTCCCGAAAGACTGGACGGCGCGCGCGTCCTCGACCTGTTCGCCGGCACCGGTGCGCTCGGCCTCGAAGCGCTGTCGCGCGGCGCCTCCTACGCTGTCTTCATCGAAGAATCCGCCGAGGGGCGCGGCCTGATCCGCACCAATGTCGAGGCCTTCGGCCTCACCGGCCGCACCAAGATATTCCGCCGCGACGCGACGGCCCTGGGCGAGGCGGGCACCATCGCCGCATTCGGCCTGGTCTTCGCCGATCCGCCCTATGGCAAAGGCCTTGGCGAACGGGCCTTGCGCTCGGCCAAGGCCGGCGGCTGGCTCGCCCCCGGCGCGCTCTGCGTCGTCGAGGAAGCGACGGCGGCGCTGTTAGAGGCAGGGCCGGGCTTCTCGGTTGTCGACGAGCGCAACTATGGCGAGACGGTCATCCGGTTCATCGAGGCCGCCTGAGTTCGGTGTCCGCGATGGCGCCTTCAAAATGACGCACAATTCGCTTTGCCTCGACCTGCAACCCCGCCTATCGTCCCACCACCAAACCGGAGCCATCTATGACATTTCAGGCTGAATGGCTACGCGCAACGCTCTTGGGGCTGGCTCTGGTGATGGCCGCGCCGGCTCTGGCGGGCAACAATCCCGACGACGGCGTCGTGACCGATTTCCTGCTCGACAACGGCATGGAGGTCGTGGTCATCCCCGATCACCGCGCCCCGATCGTCACCCATATGGTCTGGTACAAGATCGGCAGCGCCGACGAGCCGCCGGGCAAGTCCGGCATCGCCCATTTCTTCGAGCATCTGATGTTCAAGGCGACCAGCAACCATGCGGCCGGCGAACTCGACCGCGCCGTCGCCGCCATCGGCGGCTCGGACAACGCCTTCACCTCCTACGACTACACCGCCTTTCACGAGACGGTGGTGCCGCAGGCGCTCGGTGAGATGATGGGCTTCGAGGCTGACCGCATGCGCAATCTCATCCTCAACGACGATGTCATCAAGACGGAGCGCGACGTCATCCTCGAGGAGCGCCGCTCGCGCATCGACTCCAATCCGCAGGCGGTGCTCGACGAGGAAGTCGATGCCACGCTGTGGCAGAACCAGCCCTACCGCATCCCGGTCATCGGCTGGATGCAGGAGATGGAGAAGCTGAACCGCACCGACGCGATGGCCTTCTACAACAAATATTATACACCCAATAACGCCGTGCTGGTGGTGGCCGGCGATGTCGAGCCGGAAACGGTCAAGGCGCTGGCCGAAAAGACCTATGGCAAGGTCGCGCGCGGCCCGGATCTGCCGCCGCGCATCCGCCCGGTCGAGCCGGAACAGAACACCAGGCGTACGGTGACGCTGACCGACGGGCGCGTCAGCGTGCCGAGCTTTACCACGCAATGGGTGGTCCCGTCCTATCACACGGCAAAGCCCGGCGAAGCCGAAGCGCTCGACGTGCTGTCCGAAATCCTCGGCGGCGGCAACCGCAGCCGGCTCTACCAGGAGCTTGTCGTCAGGCAAGGCATCGCCGCGACGGCCGGCGCCTTCTTCCAGGGCACCATGCTCGACGACACCAATTTCACCGTCTACGGCGCGCCGCGCGGCGATGCCAAGCTTGCCGACGTCGAGGCCGCGGTCGACGCCGAGATCGCCCGCATCGCCAAAGACGGCGTCACCAGCGACGAGCTGGAAAAATCCAAGGACCGTTTCGTACGCTCGATGATCTTCGCCCGCGACAAGCAGGAGGACATGGCCAACATCTATGGCTCGACGCTCGCCACCGGCGGCAACGTCCAGGACGTTCAGCAATGGCCGGACCGCATCCGCAAGGTCACCGCCGACCAGGTCAAGGCGGTCGCTGCCCGCTATCTCAATCTCGACCACGCAACGACCGGCTATCTTCTGCCGCAAACCCAAGCTGGGAATTGATGTGATGATGAGCCAGCATGGTCCCGCTCTGCCTTCTCCCCTCGTGGGCTCCTCCCCTTCTCCCCCAGGGGGAGAAGGGAAGCGCCAGCACGCCGGCCAGATTCTAGCGACCCTGTTCCTTTCCCTCGTCTTCCTCGTCCTGCCGGCGCTTTCCGCTCGCGCCGCCATGGACATCCAGGAGGTGACCTCGCCGAAGGGCATTACCGCCTGGCTGGTGGAGGACTATTCGGTGCCGATCGTCGCCATCCGCTTCGTTTTCGATGGCGGCGCGACGCAGGATCCGCCCGGTAAGGAAGGGCTTGCCAATCTGATGAGCGGCCTGTTCGACGAAGGTGCCGGCAACCTCGACAGCGAGGCCTTCCAGATCAAGCTTGACGAGGTCGGCGCCGAGATGAGCTTCGATGCGCAGCGCGATGGCATTTACGGTTCGATGCGCATGCTGGCCGACCAGCGCGACGGCGCCTTCGACCTGCTGCGCGTGGCGGTCAACCAGCCGCGCTTCGACCAGGTGCCGATCGACCGCATCCGCGCGCAAATCCTGTCCGGCATCATCGCCAGCGAGCGCGATCCCGATACGCTCGCCCAACGCAAATGGCTGGACGCGATCTATGGCAGGCATCCCTATGCGCGACCCGACCAGGGCACCAGGCAGAGCATCGCGACGATCACGCCGGCCGATCTCAGCGCCTTCCACAAGGCAAATTTCGCCCGCGACGGCCTGCATGTCGCGGTGGTCGGCGCCATCGATGCCGAGACGCTGAAGCAGAAGCTCGACCTGGTGTTCGGCAGCTTGCCGGAAAAGCAGGCGCTGACGCCCGTTCCCGACATCGACCTGAAGCTTGGTCAGCAGCTCGAGGTCGTGTACGACCAGCCGCAGGCCTCGCTGCAGCTCGCCTATCCCGGCGTGAAGCGGAATGCGCCGGATTTTTTCGCCGCGGTGCTGATGAACGAGATCCTCGGCGGCGGCACCTTCACCTCGCGGCTGTTCGACGAGGTGCGCGAAAAGCGCGGCCTGGCCTACAGCGTCAGCTCCGACCTCGTCGACCACCAGCATTCCGAGGCGCTGTCCATCACCACCTCGACCCGCGCCGACAGGGCGGCCGAGACGCTGGCCGTGGTGCGCGACGTGGTCAAGCGCATGGCCGAGGAGGGGCCGACCGAAGCCGAGCTGGCGGCGACCAAGAAATACATGATCGGTGCCTATGCCATCAACAATCTGAATTCCTCGGGCGCGATCGCCTCAACGCTGGTCGAGATCCAGCTCGGCAAGCTCGGCATCGACTACATGCAGCGCCGCGCCGCCCTGATCAACGCGGTGACGCAGGACCAGGTGAAAGCGGTGGCGAAAAAGCTGCTCTCCGCCGAGCCGGCCGTCATGGTGGTCGGGCCGAAGCTAGGCGCGGCCAACAAGGGATGAGCCCTAGCTTCGGCATCGCCTTTGGCGGCGGCGGCGCGCGCGGGCTGGCGCATATCCATGTTATCGAGGCGCTTGACGAGCTGGGCATCAGGCCGGCGGCAATCGCCGGCTCGTCGATCGGCGCCATCATGGGCGCCGGCATGGCCTCTGGTATGACCGGCAAGGACATCCACGACTATGCGCGCTCGATCCTCGGCCGCCGCGCCGAGGTGGCGACGCGCATGTGGCGGGCGCGGCCCGGCACTTTTGCCGAGGCAATGCAGGGCGGCCTGCGGGTCAGCCAGTTCAATGTCGAGCGCATCCTCAAGGCGTTCCTGCCCGATGCCATTCCCGAGACCTTCGCCGAACTCAAAATACCGCTGAAGGTGACGGCAACGGATTTTTATGGCCACAAGCTCGCGGTGTTGGCCGAAGGCGAACTGCCTTCGGCGCTGGCCGCCTCGGCGGCAATTCCGGCGGTGTTCCGCCCGGTGATGCGCGACGGCAGGATGCTGATCGACGGCGGCATCTACAATCCCGTGCCGTTCGACCTGATCGAGCTCGATGCCGACATCATCATTGCCGTCGACGTGGTCGGCGCGCCGGCCGAGGCCGGCCGCAAATTCCCGACCTCCGTCGACCTGATGTTCGGCGCCACGCAGCTGATGATGCAGTCGATCATCGACAGCAAGCTGAACCAGAGCCGGCCCGACATATTGGTCCGGCCGGCGGTGTCGAAATACCGGGTGCTCGACTTCATGAAGGTCGAGGCGCTGATGGCCGAGACGGTTGCGATCAAGGACGAGCTGAAGCGCGAGGTGGAGCAGGCGCTGAAGGCGAGGGAAGACGCTGCGGTCGCGGGCAGGCAGCGGACGGTGTAGGGCGCGTGCCGGCAGCTTGAATCTCAGATGCCTACGTTCCTTCGCGCCCCCCTCTGTCCTACCGGACATCTCCCCCTCAAGGGGGTGTTTGGACCGGGGACATCGCGAACAGCTGTGCGAGGACATCGCGAACAGTTTGGCGCGCTTTGCGCTGGGGGGTTCGGGATGCCATTCGAGGACACGAGCGCGATGAAACAG
>NZ_JAMYSP010000034.1:0-69177 GCF_040322015.1 Mesorhizobium sp. M0208
CGACCTCAATGCAAGCCAACGATAGGATGGCAAACTGTTCGCGATGTCCTCGCACAGCTGTTCGCGATGTCCCCGGTCCAAACAGGGGGGAGATTGGCAGCTTCCCTCACACCGCCTGTTCTGCAACGTTGAATGTTGGCGAAAACCGGCGTGACATCCAATCTCCCCACTTGAGGGGGAGATGCCCGGCAGGGCAGAGGGGGGCGCTGCCCGACTTATCGATGAAAGCGCAACTGCACCGAAGCGCATCACGCCGTCCCGGCCGCATACTCCAGCGCCACCACGCCGTGGCTGAATTGCGTGGCCGAGATCAGCTCGAGCGGCAATTGCGCGCCAGGCGGGAACAGCAGCTTGCCCTGGCCGACGGCACCGGGGTAGCTGAGCAGCCTGATGCGGTCGACCAGGCCGTTGCGCAGCAATTCCTGCGCGACGCTGAGGCTGCCATGCACATAGATGTTGCCGCCGCTGCCTTGCTTCAGCCCTCTGACCGCTTCCGGCAACGCGCCCTGCAGGAGTTCGGCCGGCTGCCAGTCGAGCGCCTGCAAGCTGGTCGAGGCGACATATTTCGGCAGCGCGTTGAACCGGTCGGCGAAGTCTCCGGTCTCCTTGGGCCACGAACCGGCAAAAATCTCATAGGTCGTGCGCCCCAACAGCATGGCGCCACTGTCGGCAAGCTCGTCGTCCTTGAACTTTTGCATCTCATCGTTCCAGGCCACGCTCGGCAGCTTCTCGACCTCGGCAATGCCGTCGACGCTGATGAATTCGGTAATGATGAGTTTTCTCATGGCGGGTTCCTTCTGTCGGGACGGCCGTGCGGGTCTTGTGCGAACTGCACCGTCAACTAGCGCGGCGCTTTTTCAGGGGGAGGGTTTTCCCTGTTCAGATTCGATCTGCAATGACCGCCCGGCTGAGCAATACCAGTTTCCTGGCCAGTATCTGCGCCATGTCGAAGCATGCGTGGGCGACTGGATCATCTACTATGAGCGCACCAAGGTAGAATAGAGCCGAGCTATTTCGCGGTGGCTAAGGTCCAGCTTATCGCCGATCGTGCGGGTCACGGGCTGCCTACAGCTTGGCAATACCGGCTTTCAGCAGCCCTTCGCGGACGTGCTGCACATCGGACTCCTGGGCATAGTGCAGGGTGGCAATGAATGAATCGAGGTCGAATTGGGGATCGAGCGTTCTGATCTTGCCCAGATGCGCCGCGGCCGCGATTTCGTCGCCGAGCCAGCCGTAGCAGGCAGCGGCGAAAGCGTGCTGAGCTGCGTCCATGGTTGACAGATGCATGAAAGCTTCGATCGCCTCGCCATACTGGCGCGCGGCGAAATGCGCCTTTCCCAGATGGCTCCAGAACCTCTCCGGGTGGTGCGGGTTCAACTGCATGGCCTTGCGGATCCATTCAATTCCCTCTTCCGGTCTCCCGAGCCACGTCAATAACTCGCCTTGCTGCACCACCACGAGGTCGTAATTGGGATTGAGGGCCAGCGCCCGCTCCTGATGGTAGCGCGCTGTGGTCAGCTCATTGTTGTTCACGTTCACTGCCGCGAGAATGCGGTGGACATCGGCATCGTTGTTGTCCAGCGCCAGCGCCCTGTCCAGCGCCGCCATAATGCTGTTCCAGACGGCATCCCTGTCTTCGCACCAGTTATGGACCCAGGCCTGGCCAAGAATGCAGGCCCGCCACGCATGGGCATGGGCATAATCGGGGTCGAGCGCGACGGCCCTTTCTATCAAGGTTCGCGCGCGTTCATTATCCGCAATCGTGCTTCGGTGATGCAGCACCTTGGCAGCGAGCACACATTCATACGCGGCCATGTTTGCAGGTTTCGCCCGCGCGAGCTGGTCCCGCTGAGCCGCCTCGACACGACCGGGCAGCGTGGCTGCGATCGCCGCCGTCACCTCATCCTGAATCGCGAATATGTCGACCAGCTTCCGGTCATATTTGTCTGCCCAGATATGAGCGTCATTCGCGGTGTCGATGAGCTGAACCGTCACGCGCACCCTCTCGCCGATCTTGCGGACGCTTCCCTCCACCAGATATTGGACCTCGAGTTTCTCGGCCACCTCGCGCACATTCACGGCGCGGTTCTTGTAGACGAAGCTGGAATTGCGCGAGATGACGAACAGCTCATGGTGGCGGGACAGTTCGGTGATGATGTCCTCGGTCAGTCCGTCCGCGAAAAATTCCTGCTCGGGGTCGCCGCTCATGTTGGTGAATGGCAGCACCACTATTGAAGGTTTCGAGATGGATCGCTTCGCCTCGACTTCCGGCAGGGCAGGACTATCAAACCCAACGCGATAGAGGCGAACCGGGCGGCTGATGTTCTTTAACGTCTTCTCGCCCAGGTCCTCCATGGCAATTTCGAGACGGTCGGCAATTTGGGTCGCCACCGCTGCGGTCACGCAGATACCGCCGACGTCGGCGAGTTGCTCGATGCGCGAGGCAATATTGACGCCGTCGCCGAAAATATCCTCATCGTCGAAAATGATGTCGCCGAGATTTATGCCGATCCTGAATTCGATACGCCGTTCTTGCGGCACATCCGAATTGCGCCGTTTCATGCGCTGTTGGATTTCCACGGCGCATTTCACCGCATCGGTCACGCTCTGGAACTCAACGAGCATGCCGTCTCCGGTGGTCTTGATGATCCGGCCCTTGTTCTTAGCGATGGCGGGATCGACCAGTTCTATGCGATGGGTCCGAAGACGTGCGAGCGTGCCGGATTCGTCGGCCTCCATTAGCCGACTGTAGCCCGCCATATCGGCAGCCAGAATTGCGGCTAGTCTCTGTTCCATCGCTGAACCAAAAACCAAGCTTATCCTTCCTGGGCCGCCAAATCCAGCAATTTGGGCTTGTGGCTGAATCAAGATGTCTTCTACGCAGCAGCAAGAAAGGGCGGATCAGAACCCTCCGCCTGGTGGCTGCGAACTCGATCGCATCAATCGCGGGAGGGATCCGCGCGGCGTCAAGCTCATCGAGGCAGGCGTTGAACCGCTCGGCAAAGTCCTCGGTTTCGCTGGGCCACGAGCCGGCAAAAATCTCATAGGTCGTGCGTCCCAAAAGCATGGCGCCGCAGTCGGCAAGCTCGTCGTCCTTGAATTTTTGCATCTCATCGTTCCAGGTCACGCTCGGCAGCTTCTCGACCTCGGCAATGCCATCGACGCTGATGAATTCGGTGACGATGAGTTTTGGCATGGCGGGTTCTTTTCTCGGGGGACGGGCTGCGCCAGCCTTTTGTTGCATGCTTCGTGAAAAATAGCGGCGCTTTGTTAGGGGGCTTTCCCTATCGGAACAACGTGCGGTTCAAAAAGACCGATACCATGGGGAAAACTTTCTCCGGCCTAGACTGAACCCTCAAGATCGGATTTGGTGTTACATCTGAGCCAGAAATCCCCAAAGAAAGCATTGCAGGAAAATCATGGGATTCGGGGTCTTCATTCACCGCTCAGATTCGATCTACAACGACCGGCCCGCGGAACAATACCAGTTTCCTCGCCCGTATCTGCGCCGCGTCGAAGCATGCGTCGGCAGTTGGATCATTTACTACGAGCCTAGCAAGGTAAACGATACCCGTGGCTACTACGCGGTGGCCAAAATCCAACAGATCATTCCCGATCCCGTGACACCTGATATGTACCTCGCTCTGATCGAGCCCGGAACCTATCTCGATTTCGTCAACCCTGTTCCATTTAACGGAACTGATGGTCTCGTCGAACGAGGCTTGCTCAATGACGAAGGACGGATTTCCGGTCGCGCCCAATCGGCCGTCCGCCCAATCAGTCCACCTGATTTCAACCGCATTATCGATCTGGGCCTGGAAACGAATGAGTTTTTGCTACCGCGCATTGATGAGGTCGGCACATCCATCGGCTTTCAGGATGAGCAGGCGCCGTTCGAGTTCGAGCAGAGCCGGGACCGCGTGAGCTATATTGGGTCGCGAACCGTGCGGGATCGCATTTTCCGTCGCATCGTCCTGCGCGCCTATGATGAGCGCTGCGCGATCACGGGACTAAAGTTGATAAATGGCGGCGGCAGAGCAGAGGTTTCGGCCGCCCATATTCGACCGGTCGAAGCGAACGGACCCGATGTCATCAACAATGGGATCGCACTGTCCGGTACAGCGCATTGGATGTTCGATCGCGGATTGATCAGCCTATCCGATGACTTGGAAATCATGATCTCCCGGCAGGTCAATGATCTCGACAGCGTGCAGGCGTTCATAAACAAGACTCGCCGCGCGCTTTCGCCCCGTCGACAGTTTGAACATCCGCATCCTCATTTCTTGCAGTGGCACCGCGAGAAGTGCTTTAAGCAGTGAGGCGGGGCACAGGTCTAGAAGGGAGCCTGCATCATTCTCTGTCGACCTGTAGCTGTGTTGTTGTCTTATGCAGATTTCTGTGATGAGTTGTTGTTGAAAGTAGTTGGGTTGTCCGGGGGATGGCATGGCAGACAAGTCAAGACCGTTTTCTATTTATCTTCTGCGTGAAGGTTATGACGCGAACAATTCTCTCGTAGATGATCACGGTCTGGAGGCCGCTGAGGCCAATCACGCGCCCGAAGGCGCGGTCGTATATATACTTGATGCCGATCGCAAGCGCCCTTGGTGGCGCTCCTACTTCGGCATCGAGGATGACATCTGGCAGGAGTTCAAAGGGGCGCTCCTGTTCTTGCCGGTAGGCGAACGCCATTTCGCCATCTGTTTCGGGCAAGTCCATCACAATCTTAAAGATGTCGCCTACGAGTATGACTTCGGCTTGCGCGTTACCCTAAACATGCTTGATCCCAAGGAACTGCGAAGCGCTGATATGGTTGAGCCGGGGCCAGCGCGTCGAAAGCGCACGCAAGTGCCGATTTCGACTGAATTGACGTACCTCGATTTCGACGCCAATAGCGAGATCATCAAGAGTCTCACCGGCAAGGTGAAGCCGGGGTTTGCAGAGCTTTTCAAGAGCGCGACAGGCTCGGCTAGCCTCAAGATCAGCCTCAAAATCGAGCCGGAAGAACTATCTGATCGATGCAGTCGCTTTCTGGAACTTTACGAGAGTGACGAATACAAGGCGTCGTTTCCGAACATTGAAAACATAACACCTGTGCGCAATCCCGCCGACATCGCGCCGCTGGATGCTCATCTCCTTGCCTCGATCAGAGGGAAAGACGGAGCGACGACACTCACCATCCCGGACATCGTTGACTACAAGGATAACACCTGCTGCATGTTTGGGGGCGGTGAAGGTCCAAGCCAGATTTATCCCGATATCTCCATTGAGCAGTTCTACGAATACTTGGGCGATGGGGTCCTTGCTAATATCACCGTGGATGCCCTTAAGCGTGAATACCGTCTTATTCTCACCGACACAGAAGGTTCGCCCGATAAATCATATGGGCTTTACCGCAGCGTTATATTCGACTTGGAGCCTCCGGGTGAGGACGTGATCTATCATCTCTGTGAGGGCGCTTGGTATAAAGTTGAAAAGGCTTTCGCGACTCGGCTGAGGACCTACTTAGACGCAAAGTGCGAGCTGACCGACCTAAGTCCTTATAATCATGACGCTATGGATAAGGGAAAGCGGGTCTACAGCGAGGAAAGCTACAACAAGGCAATGGCAGCCGCCCATGCCGGGCTACTTTGCCTAGATCAAACGGACATCAGCCCCTCTGGAAATACTGCGATCGAGCCTTGTGATATCTACACTGCGCGCGCCGATGCGACCGCGAGGTCCGGTCATCGAGGCGTATTTTATCATATCAAGATTTCCACACGTTCGTCGCACCTCAGTCACCTATTCAACCAAGGCGTGAATTCTGTTGAGCTGATTACGCAAGAGCCGGCGTCCCGTGAGAAGTTGGAAGAGATCATAATTCAAAAGTTAGGAGGCGCTGATCCGGCTAACTTTCTGGCGCCGTTTGCAGATTCGGAATACAAGATCGTATTTGGCATCATTACCCACAAGGATCTGGAAGGAGCCTCCGCGAATCTTCCTCTCTTCTCGAAACTTAGTTTGATGCGAAACATGCAGAGACTCGATTTTGCGCGAATCCCCTGCTTGTTAACATTCATCCCCGATCACAGTGAAGCCAAAGCTGGGCATGCCTCCTACCAGAGTTACCTAGTAGAGGTAATACAAGACGGAAAGAAGAGGGTTGTTCGGGCCGTGGACGGTCAGGGACTGGATACAACGATCAATATCAAACGCTGCCCTAAGGCAGTTTCAGACAGCGCACTTGGGGCCCGCTTCAATGTGTCTGTTAAGGTGAAAGTAGATGAGTACTCGTCTTCTCATCATTGGCCGTACTCGGAAGCTGCTTAGCGGCAAGCGCGGGCGCATTTTTAGGCAGGCAGATAGGCGACTGCGCGATGCTCAAACCTAACTTGCGCCCGCCGACGATTGCGCCTGCGGGCAAATCGATTCGTCCATCAAGTGCTAGGACCGACGACTTGAGCCGTATCGCTCTGCTTCTTCTGCGATTATCTTAAGCGACTGTTCGTGCTTGAGGGCTGCACTGATAGCATCCCGAATTTCAGCCGCAGGCATCCGCTGAAGCTTCGCGCGCGGGATTGAAAAGCGCGCAAAGGCAAGCTCGACCAAGTCTAGCTTCGTACGGGCCTCGTCAGCGATATAGTTCAAAATTGCGTCGTCGTCGTAGGCCCTTAACTCTTCAGTGGACGGCGTTACCCAAAGTGACGATTGCGCGGGTGAGGGATCAGCGCGCTCAGACTCAGCCTCCTTCTCTAGCCGATCAGCGAGTCTCCTGAGTGCTTCGGCCAAAGCAGGATTTCCGCTGCGACGATCTTTGTACATGCTGACTAGTTGCCTCAAAAATCGTACAACGTCCTGATCGGAAAGGCCCTTGGCGATCCGATTGCCCATACCTGTCATTTTCTTTCGGCTTTTCAAAGTGCGTCAATCCGTGCTTTGAGTGTATCGGTGAGTTCGCGGTACATTGTATGTAGGCCTCTCCCGCCAATATTCTGGGTATTTGATCGATCATAGACAGGCACCGCATCGGCAAGGGCTTGTGACACACCAGTCCCTTCTTCAATGTAGGGCAGCAGCAGATCTTGGGCCCAGCGCCTTTGCAGCGATGCGAGATGAACCGTGTGGTCATCGACATATCCAGAATATGCCGCTCCATGAGTGCGGATACGGGTTATGGCGACGCCGACCAACTGCGTATCTGGAACATGCATAGGACGGCTGGCCCCCATGGTTGCTAGCGCCTTCAGCTTTACATCGATACCGTTTTGAATCATTCCCACCAGATGGGGTGCGCCACGTTCCATGACGGCCTCGGGGATAACTGGAAGAATGTATCCATGGCTGGCGGCGATTGCATTCTGCGATACGATTTTTGTGGCCGGCGGACAGTCAAAAATGATGTAGTCGTACAAGTCATCGATTCCGGCTGTCTCTAACCATTTGCAAATTAGCGTTCGCTTGTCCCATTCGGAATGTATCGCGTTGCCATGATGAGAGGCAGTAAGATCAATTTCAATATCGTCTAGCTGCAAGCTCGCCGGCACAATGTCTAGCGAAGCGTAGTAGTTACCATAGACCGTTTTGATAGCATTTTTTTCTATGATCCCAGGTCCAGGTAACGAAGGTGATTGCCCTATAAATGGCTTGAATATTTCGTTAATAGTTCGGTTGGCCTGCACGGAACGCGTCCATATTGGAGCAGTCAAGCAAACAATCGAAAGGCTGCTTTGATGGTCGACGTCAACCAGCAGTACACGACTACGATGGAAACGAGCCAATCCAGCAGCGAACTGAAAGGATAGGGTGGTTTTCCCGACACCACCCTTGAAATTTATTACACTCACTCGCTTGGCCATAATCCCCCCAAAAAAATGCTGGCCCATAGTCTAGCTACTCCTAGCTGAGTCTGCCACTCTCTCCTTGAGGGCTAAAGGACTATCGCCTTCGCTGTCTGTGGCCGGCGAAGACAGCCAACAGGCCAACAAGTTATAGTGATTGTCGTAGCCACACGATTAATCTGATCTTTTTGGGCGGGGCGACAAATCTCCTCATCCTTCTCAGGGGCCTGATGCGGCAACCGGTTTCGAGCCGCTGTCACCCATTGCTTAGGCGCCCTCCGCTAGCCCTTGCCAACCCCAAATCCTTCCCCTAATCTCCTACTAAGAAAACCTTTTCTCAACCCGCCCGCATCCGCTGACCTCACCATTCAGCGCCTCGCAGCGCCATAAGAGAAAAGCTTTTCCCCCTGGGCGGATCGATATCCAAATCATGGCGTGCGACACCTCGCCAGCCCCCGCCAAGCAGCCGGTCACCCTTCGCGAAGTGGCGGCGCTCGCCGGCGTCAGCGTGGCCACGGCGTCAAAGGCGCTGAACGGGCAGGGGCGGAATGACCGCCGAGACGCGGACCCGGATTCGCGAGACGGCGCAACGGCTAGGCTTTCGCCCGAACAGCCTGGCGCAGAGCCTGTTGCGGCGGCGCAGCTTTACCGTCGGGCTTTTGACCAACGACACCTATCGCCGCGCCTCCGGCGCGCATTTGTGATGGTCACCGCCCTCATGAAGCAACTCTGACCCCAAATATGATCGTGCGATGCCAAGCCGTTGCGCGAGGGGATGCGGGTAACGTCAGCAAAGTGGAACAATCCGGCAGCCGGCGGGTTTGTACGATGAAGGGCGATCTGTTTCGGAGGAAGATTACGATGAAACGCGTCCTTGCCCAACATGCGGTGCGACTGATGCTCGGCGCCGCCTGCCTGCTCACGGTCGTCGAGATTCCCAACCCAATTGCGCCATTGTCGCTTGTGTCAGAGGCAAGGGCTGCCACCACCGTTTCGATCAGCACATTCTATGAAGACCTGTCTTCCTACGGCGATTGGGTCTCGTATCACGGAGCGACCGTTTTCGTGCCGGTCGATGTGCCTGACGATTGGCGTCCGTATACCGTTGGACATTGGGTCTATACCGAGCAGTACGGCTGGCTGTGGGTATCCGACGAGCCATTCGGCTGGGCGACGTACCATTACGGCCGGTGGGGCTATGCCGACGATATCGGCTGGTATTGGGTTCCGGGCACTCGCTGGGCGCCAGCATGGGTGAGTTGGCGTCGTGACAGGGAGCACATGATTTGGGCTCCGCTGCCGCCGCGCCGCGATCCGGATCTGATTTCCATCGAGATCACCTTCGACACGACGCCGGATTATTACTGGGTTGTGGTCCCCACCCGCGAATTCCTTGCCGCGGACGTTTCTACCGTCGTCATCCGTGATGAGCCAGAATTTGTGCGCATCGTGGAGGCGGCCGAGCCGGCCGGCGACGTGACGATCCGGAACAACGTCGTGATCAACAAAGTCATTGATGTCGATGTGATCGAAAAAGAGACGAACCAGAAGGTGACTGCCGTCAAGGTCAGCAAGACCGACGCGCCCGAGCGGTCCGGCAAACTGGAAAACGATACGGTCGCTGTCTTTGAGGGCGAGGTGAAAGCCGACCCTAAGGCCAAACCAGCTAAGCTCAAAGACATCGAGGAGGTGAAGCAGGTTCAGGCTGGCCGCAAATCGAAGCCGACCGAAGGTGCTGCATCGACCGAGCAGGCCAAGCCCGAAGAAACCGCCAAGCCTGAGAAGCCGAAGGTCGGCGAGCAGCCCGCCGCCGAGCAGCAGCAGGGCGAGCCGGAACAGGCGGCCAAGCCTGAGAAGCAGAAGACCAAGAAGCAGCCCGCCGCCGAGCAGCAGCAGGCCGAGCCCGAGCAGGCGGCCAAGCCTGAGAAGCCGAAGTCCAAGAAGCAGCCCGCCGCCGAGCAGCAGCAGGCCGAGCCCGAGCAGGCGGCCAAGCCCGAAAAGCAGAAGGCCAAGGAGCAGCCCGCCGAGCAGCAGCAAGCCGAGCCGGAACAGGCGGCCAAGCCCAAGCCGGAGAAGCAGAAAAACAAGGCGTGCGATCCGCAGACTGAGAGCTGCTAGCCGTACGGGTAGACTACGGCACCGCGATTATTCGATCGCGGTGCCGCTGAGCGGCCATTCCCCCCTTGCCATCCCCACATCCTTCGTCCTAATCTCTCCCTTGAGAAAACCTTTTCCCAACTCGCCTCGCATCCGCTGACATCACCGATCAGCACCCTGAGGGGTCATAAGAGAAAAGCTTTTCCCACCTGGGAGGATCATGTCCAAATCATGCCGTCCGACGTCCAGCCAACGCCCGCCAAGCAGCCCGTCACCTTGCGTGAAGTGGCGGCCATTGCCGGCGTCAGCGTTGCCACGGCGTCCAAGGCGCTGAACGGGCAGGGGCGGATGACGGCCGAGACGCGAACCCGGATTCGCGAGACGGCGCAGCGGCTTGGCTTTCGCCCGAACAGCCTGGCGCAGAGCCTGCTCAGGCGGCGCTCCTTTACCGTCGGGCTGTTGACCAACGACACCTATGGCCGCTTTTCGCTGCCGCTGATGGCCGGCGTTTCCGATGCGCTGGTCGATGCCGGCGTCTCGGTGTTTTTGTGCAATGTCGAGGACGACCCGCGCCTTGCCCAGCTGCATGTCGATGCCATGCTCGACAAGCGCGTCGACGGCATCATCGCCACCGGCAAACGCATCGACCGCCACCTGCCGGTCGACCTCGCCAATCTCGGCATTCCGGCGATCTATGCCTTTACCGAGCCCGATCCAAACGCCATCGCTTTCGTGTCCGACGATGCCGGCGGGGCGCGGCTGGCGGTCGAGCACTTTTGCCGGCTCGGGCGTAAGCGCATCGCCCATGTCAGCGGTCCGGCGAGCTTTGCCGTGGTGCATGCCCGCGCCGAGGCCTATCGCGCGGTGCTGGCCGAGAACGGCCTGCCGGTCATGGAGCCGCTGCTTGGCCACTGGTCGGAGGCTTGGGGGCATGAGGCGGTCAAGACACTGTTCGACGGTGAGGGGTTTGACGGCACGCGCGAAAAACCGGACGCGGTGTTTTGCGGCAACGACCAGATCGCGCGCGGCGTCATCGACGCCTTGCGCGAACGCGGTATCGGCGTGCCGGACGAGGTCGGCGTCATCGGCTTCGACAATTGGCAGATCGTCGCCGAGGCTACCCGCCCGCCGCTGACCTCGGTCGACATGAATCTCGCAGCACTTGGCCGCGAGGCCGGCCTTGCCCTGCTTTCGCTCGTCGGCGGCGAACCCGCTGTGCCGGGCATCAGAAAACTGCCGTGCCGGCTGGTGGTGCGTCAGTCATGCGGCCGTCCGCCGGACGGCTGAAACGAAACGGGCCGTGTCGATTGCAAAGCGCTGGGGCGCGGCCGAGTTAAAACCATGTGGAGGAGAAGCATGAGAACCACCATTACCGGGCTCGCCATCGCCGCGAGCATTTTGGGCACGCTGGCGACAGTCGGTCCGGCCGCCGCCGACACCGCCAACATCTGGGTTCGCGCCGACGGCTCGAACTTCATGCCGCGCATCGTCGACGCCTTCAACAAGGGGCATCAGAACCAGATCAAGCTGGACATCATCCCCAACGCCGAAATCATCCCGAAATACGGCGCCGCCGCCGCCGGCGGCACCGCACCGGATGCACTCTCGCTCGACCTGATCTACACGCCGTCCTTCGCCGCCGCCGGCCAGCTGGAGGACATCACCGACTGGGCGAAATCGCTACCCTATTTCGCCAGCCTGTCGCCGGCGCATGTCAAGACCGGCACCTATAAGGGCCGCATCTACGGGCTGCCGTTCTCGGCCGATTCCTCGGTGCTGATCTGGAACAAGAAGCTTTTCAAGCAGGCCGGCCTCGACCCCGAAAAGGGCCCGACCAACTGGGCCGAGATCGAGAGCGACGCCGAAAAGGTCAACGCGCTCGGCGGCGACATCAAGGGCTTCTACTTCTCCGGCAATTGCGGCGGCTGCAACATCTTCACCTTCACGCCGCTGATCTGGGCCTCGGGAGGCGACATCCTGACGGAGGACGGCTCCAAGGCGACGCTGGACACGCCGCAGATGCGCGGCGCCATCGACCTCTACCGTTCGATGGTCAAGAAGGACCTGGTGCCTTCAGGCGCGCAGACCGACACCGGCTCCAACTTCTTTGCCGCCTTCGCCACCGGCAACATCGGCATCTCGCCGTCCGGCGCCTTCGCCATCGGCGCGCTGAACACGCAATATCCCGACATTGACTACGGCATCACCTTCCTGCCCGGCAAGGACGGCGGCTGGTCGTCGTTTGCCGGCGGCGACAATTTCGTCGTCACCAAAGGCACCACCAAGGTTGCGGTGGTGAAGGAGTTCCTCGATTTCGCCTATTCGCTCGAAGGCCAGACCATCCTGGCGAAATACGGCAGCCTGCCGGTGCGCGGCGACATCGCCAATGAGGCGCTGAAAGATCTCGACCCGCGCTACAAGGTTGCCGCCGAAGCCATGGCCAAGGGCCGTACGCCCTATTCGGTGGTATTCAACGACCTGATCAACTCGGCCAACGGTCCGTGGAACCAGATGATGAACGAGGTCTTCTTCGGCGAAGACGTCGACGGCGCCATCGCCAACGCGCAGGAAACCATGCAGTCGATCATCGATTCGGCGCCGCAGAAGTAAAGCGCCACCTCCCCCTCGAGGGGAGGTCGGACCGCAGGTCCGGGTGGGGTCGTTGCGGCAGTGCTCGACGCTCTTTTGATGTCGGCGCGCTTCGCGGAGGACCCCACCCCCGGCCTTCGGCCGGACCCTCCCCTCGAGGGGGAGGGGGACGTCCCGCCAATGGAACAACAGGCATGAGCACCATCACAGTACGCCGTTGCAATGCTGGCTCCCCCTTCTCCCCTTGTGGGGTCCGAAGGACGGGGCGAGACCAGTGGCTCGCCCCCGGGCGGTGTCGCCGAAGGCGACGGATGAGGGGTGCTCCAGCTTGGCACCCACGGCGATCCTTCCAACGCCCCGTCTCGGCGCTGCGCGCCGATCCACCTTCTCCCACAAGGGGAGAAGGGAAGGCGAGCGGCCAGCCATGACCACCATCACAGCAATCTCCGCTCCGACGCGCCCCCGCAAACTCGTTGGCGCCGGCCGCCGGCAGTGGATCGGCCTCCTCTATGTCGCGCCGGCCGTCGCGCTTGTCGTCGTCTTCTTCATCGTGCCGCTTTGCATGACCGCCTGGATGTCGCTGCACAACTGGCCGCTGATGGGCGCGCACAGCTTTATCGGGCTCGACAATTACTGGGCGATCCTGCGCGACACCCGCTTCTGGAACGCGCTGAAGTTCACCGGCTACTACACGGTGGTGGTGACGATCGCGATCTTCGCCGTCGCTTTTCCGTTGGCGCTGTTCATCGAAAGGCCGCGGCAGCTGACCGGCTTCTACCGCACGTCCTTCTTCATGCCGGCGGTCATCGGTTTTGCCTCGGCCAGCCTTTTGTGGTCGTGGCTGCTCAATGTCGATTCAGGCCTGTTCAGCCCGGCCGCCTTCGAGCTTGGCCTGACCGAGAAGAAATTCAACCTTTTGGCGACCTTCCAGCCGGCCTTCTGGTCGATCATCGCCATGGTGGTGTGGAAGGTGGCGGGCTTCACCATGATCATCCTGATGACCGGCCTGCAGTCGATCCCGCCGGATCTGCAGGAAGCGGCGATGATCGACGGGGCAGGGCCATTCGCGCGGTTCCGGGCGATTACTTTGCCCTTGATGCGCCGCACGCTGGCGCTGGCGCTGATCCTGTCGGTGGCCGGCTCGATCCTCGCCTTCGACCAGTTCTACATCATCCTGCGTGGCGGCCCGCGCAACCAGACGCTGACCGCCGTCTACTGGATCTTCAACCAGTCCTTCGTGTCGTTCAAGCTCGGCTATGGCGCGGCACTTTCGATGGTCCTGCTGGTCATCCTGGTGGCGCTCAGCCTCATCCAGCTGCGGCTGCTGCGCCAGCCCGAGGGGGTCGACTGATGGCGCAGGCAAGGAGCCGCAAACGCCGCATCGGCATGCAGATTGCCGAGCACTCGACCGGCATCATCGCGTCCATTCTGTTCCTGGCGCCGATCGCCTGGACGGTGCTTTCGGCCTTCAAGCCGGCGCAGGAGGCACGCCAACCGCCGCTGCCGCCCTGGCCGACCAGCGGCATCTCGCTCGAGAACTACGCCACGCTCAACACCTTCGGCGATGGCCTCTGGCTGCCGGCGCAAAACAGCATCTACGTCTCGGTCATGACCGTGGTGCTGTCGGTGATCGTCAGCGTGCTCGCCGGCTACGGTTTCTCGCGCTTCCGTTTTCCGCTGAAGAACCTGCTCTTCGTCGTCATCCTGTCGACGATCATGATCCCGTTCCAGTCGATCCTGACGCCGATCTTCCTGGTGCTGACAAAAATCGGCCTGCACAACACGCTGACCGGGCTGGTCTGCGTCTATGTCACGCTGCAGCTGCCGTTCTCGATCTTCATGATGCGCAACGCCTTCGACGCGGTGCCGCGCGAGATCGAGGAGGCCGCGCGCATGGACGGCGCCAACAATGTCACCATGCTCCTGAGGGTCATGCTGCCGCTGGTCTGGCCGGGCATCGTGACCATCGCGCTGTTCGCCTTCCTCGGCGCCTGGAACGAGTTTCTGGCGGCCCTCGTGCTGATGACCGACCAGTCCAAATTCACGCTGCCGATCATGATGACCGCACTCCAGTCCGGCCGCTTCGGCGCCATCGACTGGGGTGCCGTGCAGGCCGGCGTCACCGTCATGATGGTGCCGTGCCTCGTGCTCTTCCTGCTGCTGCAGCGCTTCTACATCCGCGGCCTGATGGCAGGGGCCGTGAAGTGACCAATCGAACCGAACCGGAGTGAATTGATGACCGCATCGCAATCCGCCAGTCAGGGCGCCAAGCCGAAACTCGCCTTCCGCCCGCTGCCGGTGCCGCAGGTCGACGTGCGCGGCTTCTGGGGCGACCGCGTCGATGCCGTCGCCTCGAAGACCGCCGGCATCCTCTACGACCGCTGCGTCGAGGCGCGCATGCTCGAGCAGATCGACCCGGACCGGCCGTCGCCCGGCGTCGTCATTCCGTTCCACTCACCCTCGCCGGACGAGGCCGCCACCGCCGGCAACGAGTTCACCGGCTCGACGGTGACGACGCAGATGTTCTGGGATTCGGATTGGGGCAAGACCATCGAGACCGCCGCCTATTCGCTCTACCGCCGCCGCAACGAGGAGCTGGAGAAGAAGATCGACGCCGTCATCGATATGTACGGCAAGCTGCAGCAGCCCGACGGCTATCTGTCGAGCTGGTACCAACGCATCCAGCCCGGCCGGCGCTGGACCAATCTGCGCGACTGCCACGAGCTCTATTGCGCCGGCCATCTGATCGAAGGCGCCGTCGCCTACTACCAGGCCACCGGCAAGCGCAAGCTGCTCGACATCATGTGCCGTTATGTCGACCATATCGCCGAGACGTTCGGTCCCGAGCCCGGTAAGAAGAAGGGCTATTGCGGCCACGAGGAGATCGAGCTGGCGCTGGTCAAGCTGGCGCGGGTGACGGGCGAGCGCAAATACATGGAGCTAGCCAGATATTTCATCGACCAGCGGGGACTTGAGCCGCATTATTTCGACGAGGAGGCGCGCGCCCGCGGCGCCGACCCGAAGGCGTATCATTTCAAGACCTACGAATACAACCAGTCGCACAAACCGGTGCGCGAGCAGGACAAGGTCGTCGGCCATGCGGTGCGGGCGATGTATCTCTATTCGGGCATGGCCGACATCGCCACCGAATATGGCGACGACACGCTGCGGGTGGCGCTCGACCGGCTGTGGGACGATCTCATGACCAAGAACCTCTACGTCACCGGCGGCCTTGGGCCGTCCTCGCACAATGAGGGTTTCACCGCCGACTACGACCTGCCCAACGACACCGCCTATGCCGAGACCTGTGCTTCGGTCGGCCTGGTGTTCTGGGCGAGCCGCATGCTCGGCATGGGTCCCAATGCGCGCTACGCCGACATCATGGAGCGGGCGCTCTACAACGGCTCGATCTCGGGCCTGTCGCTCGACGGCTCGCTGTTCTTCTACGAGAATCCGCTCGAAAGCCGCGGCGCCCACCACCGCTGGAAATGGCACCGCTGCCCGTGCTGCCCGCCCAATGTCGGGCGCATGGTCGCCTCGATCGGCAGCTATTTCTACGGCCTGTCGGACGACGCACTCGCCGTCCATCTCTATGGAAACGGCACGGCTCGTTTCGATATCGCGGGCCGGCAAATAGAGCTCACCCAGACCAGTAACTATCCATGGGACGGCGCGGTCTCGATCTCTGTCGAACCGGAAGCTCCGACCGAGTTCACTTTGCACCTGCGCTTGCCGGCCTGGTGCCGCAAGGCAGCGCTCAAGGTCAACGGCGCCGATGTCGATCTGGCTGCCATCAGCAGCGACGGCTATGCCGCGATCCGCCGCGAATGGCGCAAGGGCGACCGCGTCGAGCTCGACCTCGAAATGGCCGTCGACCGCCTCTACGCCAATCCGCAGGTGCGGCAGGATATCGGCCGTGTCGCACTGGCGCGCGGCCCGCTGATCTACTGCGTCGAGGAGACCGACAATTCCAGCCAGCTGCATCGCATCGCTCTGCCGCGCACGGCCGACATCGAGGCGCATCAGCAGCTGAACCTTCTGGGCGGCGTTGTGACACTTTCGGCGATTGCCAAAAGGGAGGCTTTCGAAAATTGGGAAGAGGGGCTCTACCGCACCGAACCGCCGGCGGTCGAGGACGCGAAGCTCACCGCCGTGCCGTATTTCGCCTGGGACAACCGCGACCCCGGCGAGATGCTGGTCTGGCTCAGGGACGAATGAAGCCCGACGGCGCCCGACCGATCTCCTCGGCCACAAGTTCCTGCAACTGCCAGAGATTGCGGTCGCGGATGCCGCAGGCGTCGAGATGGCGAATGGTCTCGAACAGATATTCGGCGCCCGAACCCCAATGGCCGACGGCCGTGGCCAGGGTCGCCGCTATCGCTCGCTTTTCGAGCTTGCCTGCATAGCGCGGATTGGCGGGATCGACAACGAAACCAAGCGCTTGGCCTGTGCCGTCGCCCGTCCTGACCTGCAGCCAGCGCGGCACGTTGACGGAGGGCAGGATGGTCATCTCGCGGCGCAGCAGCGTTTCGAGATTGGCCCCCACTGGCTCGGCGATCTCGAACACCATGCCCTGACATTGGCCGCCGCGGTCGAGCGCCATCATCAGGCCGGGCTGCTCGACGGTGCCCCTGAAGCGCTGCACCGTAAAACAGAACGAACGGTGCCAGCCCGTCGCCACGGCCCGTTCGCCACCCCTGACCTCGCCGGCCGGCTTCCACAGAAGCGAGCCATAGGCGAACAGCTTCACCGGCCCGCCCGGCGCGCCGGCCAGCACCTCGTCGCGAATGCGCGCGTAATCGGCATCGGTCATGTAGACCATGCCCGGCGTCGGCCCGGCATCCTCGACCGCACGCAAGGTGCGGGCGACCAGCGCCTCGGTCAGCGCCATCGGTGTCTTGCGCGGCGAACGCCGTGATGCGGCGGAAATGACCTTGCTCATCCTCATGCTCTCAGCCTTGCCGCCATGTTGCCGAAGGCTGAAAGATTCTCAAGGGCTGAGTACACCAGCGCGGTATCAGGATTCGAACTGTCGTGTACAACAGCTTGACTGCACAAATACCTACGCGACGGGTTAAACGCGTCGACTGAACCCATTTCAACGTGATGCAGCGAGATGCTGGTCTGGCTCAGGGACGCCGGATCGCTGGTATCACCAATTTGAGCCGCCAAATGCATGCCTTGAATTCGCCCGGGCGCGCGTCATCTAGCTTTGAGTGGCGCCAGTCACTTGAACGGGTGGAGGCAGATTGTGGCGCTCGAAGCTGTCGCGCGTCCCGGCGGTCGCTATATTGCGGTCGCCGTCGTGGCGGTGCCATTGCTGTTCGTCGTTGGTGGACTGGCCATTCGCTATGCGGCATTTGCCTCGATCTCGGCGGAACCAGGCTTCGCAGCCTATGCCCAGGCGCTCTGCCGGTGGGATTGCGCGTGGTATGTCGACATTTCCGAACACGGTTATGAGCGCTTTCCCATTCCAAACCAGAGCAATGTCGGACGCTGGGGCTTCTTTCCGCTCTATCCGATGCTGGTGGCGGCAATCCGGTCTGTTTTCCCTTTGCCGACGATACTGCTCGCGTCGATCACATCGCTTGCGTGCAGCTACGCGGCCTGTCTGGTGGCGTGGCCGCTGCTCGAGAAGAACATGCGCGCTTATGTGCTGTATTGCGCCTTTCTGCTCAGCGGCCCGTTCTCCTTTCACTTCACAACCTTCCTGACCGAACCTCTTTTCGTGCTGCTGACGTCGTGCGTTTTTCTGGCACTCAAACGCTCCAGCTATCTGACCGCGGGGCTGTCATCGGCTCTGCTGTCGGCAACCAGGCTCGTCGGAGTGCTTGTTGTATTTGCGACCGTCATTCAGATGTTCAGGGATTACCGCGCAAAGGGCGGATCGGCGCTTTCTTTCCCACGTTGGGTGCTTGGCCGACCGGATCTGCTCGTTGCAATTCTCATCTCGCCTGCCGGCTTGTTCGCCTACATCCTGTTCCTCTATCTGACGGTCGGGGACGGCTTTGCCTTCCTGCACGTCCAGCGCGCGTTTGGACGGGTGGCGGGCAATCCGCTCGCCTTCATATGGGATGGACTCTCGGCCGTTCCGACGACTGGATGGCTGCCTACGGCGCCGCAATGGAGCGCGCTCGCCGCACTCATAGGACTGGCATTATCGGCGGTTCTGGCGGTTCGCAGGCAATATGGCGCCGCGCTGTTCTGCGCCTGCTGCATCATCTCGCCGCTGATCACGAACCTGGCCTCGATGGTCAGATACGTCGTTGGGCTTGCGCCTCTGACAATATTGCTGACCACGTTGTTGTCGGCGTCGAAGCTGACTTTTCTTGCGGCTCTGGGTCTCTTCCTGGGCGCCTGCTATTTCATGACCGTCGCGTGGATCGGGGGCTATCTTGCCCTGGTCTAGCACTCCGGGCCCGCATCGGCGCGCGGCCTCGCTTGGCGGCTACACGCCGGCGGCGGTTCTGGCCGGGGCGGAAATCATCATCCTTGCGCTTGCTCTCAATCCAGACGTCAATGCCGACTATCGCGCCTATTACATCGACTGGACGACAACCTGCCTCAATCGCGATGCGGTCGGCAGCTACACCCTTGGCCAGACGGTGTCGTTCCGGTCCGACGGAGCCAAAAAGGCAGCCGGCATGAGGGTCTGCGGCTGGTCGGGACCGGTAGCCGACGGCACCCATTCGCTGGGCGAGACCTCGCGGCTTCGCCTGGAGATACCGCCGCTTCGCGACGGCCTGACGGCCACGCTGCAAATGGCCGCTGTCATTCGTCCGCCACAGGTCACGCAAAGGGTCGTGATCTCGGTAAACCGCGTTCGGCTGCATGCGGTGACGCTGTCCGGCAAAGAGCCACGCACCGTCTCGTTCGTTATCCCACCGGCGGCTCTCGCCGAGGCCAAGACACTCGACATCGCCTTCGACTACCTCGACGGCATTCCGCAAACTCCTGCCGCCAGCAACATCTATAAGCGCTCCATCAAATTGTTGTCGCTCCGGCTCGATCCCACTGACGCGGATTAGGGCGGGCGATCGCGCTGCTGGCCGCGTCTTCGCTGCGCAAAAACCCAGCGGTCGAGCATGAGGAGATTGACCGCTGGAACAAGCAAGCATGTAACCAGGGTGGCAATGATCGGCGGCAGACTGAGTTTCGCCGTCAAAAGCGCCGGCGCCGCGTAAGCCACGGCGAAGCCGGTTGCCGTCAGCAAGAGAAAACGCGGAGCCTCCGATCGATGCGATCCGCTCGACGCGAAGGTCACGAACTTATGCGCGAGATAAGAAAACAGGGCGGCAGCGGCATAAGCTGCGAGTGAGGCACCGACCGGCGAGAGGCCGAACCGTTGCCATTCGACCAAAGCGGTGGCCATCACCGCATATAGGATCGTTGCAGCGATGCCGACCGACCCGAAGCGCGCCAGCAGCCTCAGCCTGGCGTCGCCGGTCGAACGGCGCTCAGACATGCGCACTGCACGCATACTGCGCTCCAAGCGGCAGGGCGGAAAGCAGGCGCTCGACCTTTTTGGCCAAGGGCGTTGCCGAGGGTAGCAGCAGAAAATGCTCGGAGCGGATGTCCCTGAAGCCTGTTTCCTGAAAAAGGGACCTTGCTTTAGCGGCGTTGAGCAGGACTGCCTCGTGATCGAACGGACACCGAAACACCGCAAGACGCGTCAGTGGATTGTAGGGATTGTGCTCGATGATGCAGGCGACGCCGCCCGGCCGCACGACGCGGCGCAGTTCCAGGAAGAAATCCAGCCAGACAGCGGGCGAGACATGATGGACGACGCAGCTGGCGAAAGCCAGATCGAACGTGCCGTCCTCATAAGGCAGCCGCTGCGTGCTGCAGGTCCTGTAGGCCACACGCGAATTGTCTTGGCTGGCACGCAAGATCGATTCTTGCGAGACGTCGCAGCCATCCAGGCTGTCGAAAGCACCTTCGAGGTAGGGGTGGAGCGAACCGACGCCGCAGCCGACATCCAGCGCCCTTACGGTCGCCCCACCCTGTCCAAGCTTTCGCTCGACGAGCAGACGCCGCAGCAGGTCCGCCTTGGCGACAAGGAAGAAGTCGTGCCTGAGTCCGGAAAACCGGATGGACCCTTCGACCGCCTCGCCATAGTTGGAATTATAGCTGTCGAAGAGTTCGCCCATTGGCGGGGACTCCACTCCTGGGCTTGTGAAACGATCGGCGGCGCTCACCAGAGACGGCACGCATCGCCTCGTCGAAGCCGGTGAGCCGATCGATCACATACAGCGGGCGGCGTTTCACCTCGGCGTGGATGCTGCCGACATAGAGTCCGACCACGCCGGTCATGAAAAGGTTGATGCCGCACAGGAGCGACACGATCACCACGGTTGATGTCCAGCCGGCAATGATGCCGGTTTCAAAAAACCAGGCAAAGATGGCGTAGGCACCAAAGACCACCGCAAGCGCGGAAATGGCCAATCCGCCCCAGAGGGCCAGGCGCAACGGCTTCTCGGAGAAACTAACGATGCCGTGAACCGCAAGGTGCATCATCTTCCAGAATGGGTATTTGGTCTGGCCCAGGGTTCGGGCGTGGCGCTCAAATGGCACTGCCGTCTGCTTGAAGCCCATCCAGCCGAACATGCCCCTGACGAAGCGGTCATGTTCGGGCATATGCTTGAAGGTTTCCAGCGCCTTGCGGCCGACCAGGCGGAAGTCGCCGACGTCGCGCGGAATATCGACCGACGTCATTTTCTCCAGCAGGCGATAAAAAAGACTTGCCGTAAAGCGCTTGAACCAGGATTCGCCCTCGCGCTTGACTCGGCGGGCATAGACGATCTCGAAGCCTTCCTTCCACTTTGCCACCAGGTCGAGAACGACTTCCGGCGGGTCCTGCAGGTCTGCATCCATGACGATGACGGCATCGCCCGCAGCGGCGTCCATACCGGCGGTAATCGCCACCTGGTGACCGAAATTGCGGGAAAATTCGATCAGCCGAAAGCGCGGCTCGGCGGCAACCACCTTTTGGAGGTATTCGACGCTTCCATCGAGGCTTCCGTCATCGACGAAGATGGCCTCCGTTTCGCCGTCCAGCCGGCCGATAAGCGAACTGATCCGCTCGATCAGCCGAGGAAGCACCTGTTCTTCATTGTATACGGGCAGGACCAGCGAGTAGCGAGGCGGTGACCTGTTCACCGTCATTCCAGGGTCGTGGACCACAGACTCTCGCATGCGGTTGAAAATGGAACGAAAGCTACAAAGTTCCAAAGGCACTTAAGAAACTGCTAATTTATCTAGTTCTGGAGGGAGTACCGGTTCTCGATAAGCACTTGGAGGATGTCGTCGTGAGGTCGGACGTCCACATCGAGGCGTAAACTATCGGTGGCTGCCGGCGCGATCGGGCTGGCGAGAAGCAGTCGTTGAGGCATAACGCGTTGACCGCGAGGCCTACTCTCCCGGACTTGTCGGTTGAAGCGGGGCTACGGGTGACCCTAAGGGTGCGGGCCGACCGCTTTTGACGCATGCCGGACATCGCTCATGGAACACGGTCGGCGAGCGCGGCCGAGTGTCCCGCTGGCAGGCCAGCGAGCGCCCTAACCGGCCGCCTTATCGTACCGGCCAAGCCTCAGCTGGCCCGCAGCCGGTACGACACTTGCCGGCCTGGCCGGTCGCCGCCGTCAAGCAGCCGGCCGGATGTTTTGGTTCACCCGGAAGAGGTTGTTTGGGTCGTATTTCTTCTTCAGCGTAGCCAGGCGCTCATAATTGTCGCCATAAGCCGCCTTGAGCCTTGCATCGCCCTCGTCATCCATCATGAAGTTCAGGTAGGCGCCACCCAGATCGAACGGATGCACAGCCTCCCAGTAGGCCTTGGTCCAGCGCGTCACCGGCCCGGCTTTCTGTGGGTCCGGATCGATCCCGGCGATGACCATCGACCAGGTCGCATCCCGGTAATTCCAGGGTGTCTCGTCTTTGCCGACGCGATGGACCGCGCCATCGATAGGGTAGAGGTGCATGAGCGATAGCTCGCTCGGCGTCTTCGCCGCCTGCTCGACATGGGCGTCGATCGCCTCGTCGGACAGCGTCTTGACGAAATCGCCCCGCCAGTACCACTGCATTCCCTTCGGGTAGAGCCCATCGAACATGCTCTGCACCGCGGGATAGGGCATCGTTCCCATCCAGTTGAACCAGGGCGCGGGCAGCGCATCGAGCAGCGGGGCCAGCGCCTCTCTGCCCTTTTCCTCCGGGCCGTTGTAGCAGCACATCAGCAGGCACATCCGCTTTCCCCAAAACTCTTCCGGGAACGGTGCGCTCGAGAGGACGGTCTTGAGCCCGAGAAAGATCCCGAGTTCCTCGGGCGCGTTCGGCAGGAACTCGCGATAATGCTGCATGATGGTGCGGGCGTGGCGCTGATCCCATGCGATCGGCCCCGCAAAGACCATGCTGACCTGGTGGAGCTTGAACACAAAGCTGGTGACGATGCCGAAATTGCCGCCGCCGCCGCGAAGCGCCCAGAACAGGTTGGGGTTCCGCTCCTTGCTTGCTGTGACGAAGCTTCCATCGGCAAGCACGACATCGGCCTCGACCAGATTGTCGATGGTCAGGCCATATTTGCGCGTCAGATAGCCATGGCCGCCGCTCAGCGTCAGTCCGGCGACCCCGGTGGTCGAGATGATGCCCGCCGGTACGGCCAGGTCAAAGGCATGGGTGGCGTGGTCGACGTCGCCCTGAGTGCAGCCCGGGCCTACCCGCGCCGTACGGGCATCCGGATCGACGCGCACACCGTTCATCGCCGACAGGTCGATCACCAGACCGTCGTCGCAACTCCCCAATCCTGGTCCGTTATGGCCGCCGCCACGTACCGCAACCAGCAAATTGTTGTCGCGGCCGAAATTCACCGCTGTGATCACGTCGGCGACGTCGACACAGCGGGCGATGATCAGCGGCCGCTTGTCGATCATGCCGTTGTAGAGCTTGCGGGCCTCATCATAGCCGGCGTCGCCGGCGCGGATGACTTCGCCTCGCAGGCTTACTGCGAATTTGGTGATGTCTTCATCGTTCATGACATTCCTCCCTGTTATTGGACCTGTCGGCCGGCCGACGAAACGCTAATCCCGTCCGCTGTTCCCGCAAATGTTACATCGTCCATTTCTGTTGCCCGATCGTTCAGAGTAGGATTAGACCGGATGGATGGTTGCTCGGGCGGCCATATTGCCGGATAGTTCGAGATGCCTGGCGGAAAAACTCGTTGTCAAAGGGAGTAGCCGATCGTTTCCGGAGGTGTAGTGCATGGATGTCCTTTCCGATGTGCTCCGGGCCGTTCGCCTCACCGGTGCGATCTATTTCGACGTCGACGCCAGTTCTCCCTGGGTCGGCGAGTCGCCGGGCACTGCCGACATTGCCGCCGCCGTCATGCCGGAGGCAGAGCACATCATCTCTTTTCATGCCGTGATGTCGGGGTCGTGCTGGGCCGCGCTGGCAGACGATTCCGTCCCCCCGGTGCTCGTGAACGCCGGTGATGTCGTTGTCTTCCCCGGTGGTGTTCCGAATGTGTTGAGCTCCTCGCCGGGGGCGCGGGGCGAACCCAATATGGCGATGTATTATCGGCCGATAGACGAGAGCCTGCCGTTCGCGGTGATCCATGGTGGCGGGGGAGACGAGCGGACCCGGTTCATTTGCGGGTATCTTGGCTGCGATGCACGTCCCTTCAATCCTCTCCTGGCCGCATTGCCGGCCATCCTGTGCGCCCGCAAGCCCGCCGATGGAAGCAGCTGGGTTATCGACCTTTTTCGGCTGGCGCTGGCAGAAGGTGGCAGTGGGCGGGCGGGCTGTGAGACGATACTCGCCAAGCTGAGCGAGCTGATGTTTGTCGAGATCATCCGCCGCCATCTCGAGACCCTGCCCGACGATTCGCGCGGCTGGCTGTCAGGCCTACGGGATCCACATGTCGGCGAGGCGCTCCGGCTCATCCACGCTCGCCCCGGGGAGGAATGGACATTGGACCGGCTCGCCCGCGAAGTAGGGCTCTCGCGCACGGCGTTTGCGAGCCGCTTTACCCACTATGTCGGGGTTTCGCCCATGCACTATCTTGCTCGCTGGCGTCTACAACTGGCAGGACGCTTGCTCGAACGCCCTGAAATGAGCATCGCGCAAGCGGGTGCCGAGGTCGGCTACGAGTCGGAAGCCGCCTTCAATCGCGCCTTCAAAAAGTTCGTCGGCATTCCACCTGGCACCTGGCGAAAGGGACGGTCGGCGTTGCTCGAGGCTCAGAGATTGCCCGCTGGCGTCGTGCAATAGGAAAGAACTGGCAGGGCGTTGACGCTTCGGTCCGCGTAAAGCGTCCCAATGCTCGAAAGCCCCTGCCACAAAGCGGTTGACGATGACCGGCAGCCTCGACGCGTTCGGCGAGGCGTTTCAGGCCTCGCGCCTCAATCCTTCGCGCGCTCGACATAGGCGCCATCGGCGGTCATCACCACCACGCGGGTGCCAGCGCTGATGTGTGGCGGCACCAGGGTACGCACGCCGTTGGACAGCGTTGCCGGCTTGTAGGACGAGGACGCCGTCTGGCCCTTGGTCACCGGCTCGGTCTCGACCACCTCGAAAGTGGCGCGCTGCGGCAGTACCAGCGAGATGGCGATGTTGTTGTATTGCGAGATCTGCACCGGCATGCCTTCCACCAGATAGGGCGCCATGTCGCCGACCACGCTTTCCGGCACCGCGACCTGGTCGTAAGTCTCCGGATTCATGAAGTGAAAGCCTTCGCCGTCACGGTAGAGGAACGTGTGCTCGCGCTCCTCGACATAGGCGCGCTCGACCTGCTCTGTGGTGCGGTAACGCTCGGAAACCTTTACCCCGTCGGAGATACGCCGCATGTCGAGCTGGGTGACCGGCGTACCCTTGCCAGGATGAATGTTTTCGGCAAAGAGGATCACATAAAGCTTGCCGTCCTTTTCGACGACGTTGCCTTTGCGTAAGGAGCTGGCGATGACCTTCACGGGTTTCCATCCTGATAAAATTTGTTGGCGCAAATCGGCTGGAGAGGCCGTTGCGTGCGGCCTAGCGCATCTTGGCCGCAATCGCCAGCCCTCTGTGCAATTCCCCTGAAGCCGATGACCGCCGCCTCGCCGTGGTGGACGCCGCATGTCCACGCCGACCGCCGGCCGCGGCTGATCCTGCGCAATGCCATTGCCACCGGGATGCGCGACTGGTTCGCCCGCCGCGACTTCGTCGAGGTGGAGACATCGGCCCTGCAGGTCTCGCCCGGCAATGAAGCGCACCTGTCGGCCTTTGCCACCGAGGCGATCGGGCCGGACGGGCAGCGCCAGCCGCTCTACCTCCACACGTCGCCGGAATTCGCCTGCAAGAAGCTGCTTGCCGCCGGCGAAGAGCGCATCTTCAGCCTCGGGGCTGTCTGGCGCAACCGCGAGCGCGGCCCCTTGCACCATCCTGAGTTCACCATGCTCGAATGGTACCGCGTCGGCGAGACCTATGAGAGCCTGATGCGCGATTGCGCCGAGCTCGTAGCGCTGGCGGCCGAACGGGCCGCAGCGAAGCGTTTTAGCTTCCGCGGCCGTGAGGCCGATCCGTTCGCCGGGCCGGAACGGTTGAGCGTCGCCGAAGCCTTCATGCGCCATGCCGGCATCGATCTGCTGGCGACGGTTGCGGCCGATGGCAACACCGACCGCGCGGGGTTGCATGCCGCCCTGGTCCAGGCCGGATTGCGGACCGCGCCCGACGATAATTGGGCCGACCTGTTCAGCCGGGTGATGGTCGAAAAAATCGAGCCAGCGCTGGGGCAGGGGCGCGCTACCATTCTTTTCGGATATCCGATCTCGGAGGCGGCATTGGCCCGGCCGAGCGCCGACGATCCACGCACCGCCGAGCGTTTCGAGCTCTATTGCTGCGGCATCGAACTCGCCAACGCCTTTGGCGAATTGACCGATCCGGCCGAGCAGCGCCGACGCTTTGCCGCCGAAATGGATGAGAAGCAGCGCGTCTATGGCGAACGCTACCCGATCGACGAGGATTTCCTCGCCGCGCTCGCCATCATGCCGCAGGCGAGCGGCGCGGCGCTCGGCTTCGACCGGCTGGTGATGCTCGCCACCGGCGCGCTCAGGATCGACGACGTGATCTGGACGCCGGTGGCTGGTCCCTGAGGAAGGTTGGACAAGCCGATCTCGCCCGGCTTGAAAGCCAGGATCAGATGGTCGGTCCAGGCCGCCGCCGGCTCCGTCGAGCCAGAAGATTGGCGACGACCAGGAGGATTATCGACAGCCCCATCATCAGCGTGGCGGCGGCGCTATTGCCGGGGAGAGCTTTTCGCGCAAGCCGATGAACATTTCGAGCGGCATGGTGCGTTGGTTGGCGCTGGCCAGGAACTGCACCGCGACGACCTCGTCATGTGCGAGACGCTGCAACCGTTCCGTGTGTTGCCACGATCATGGTGGGCCGGCATAGTGCTGGCGGGGTTCTCGGCGCCGCGGAGCTATCGGCCGTCGTACTCAGAATGGCCTTCGGCACAATGCCAGACAAAAACGCGCTGAACGCAAAACATAGCAGCGAATGGACAATGTCCTGGCGCCTGGTCATACTTGCGGCCGTGGCGATTAATGTTGTGATGCTCTTGGCCGCGCTGTTCGTCGCGCAAACTCTTGGTCTGGACGCTACAATCTTCTATCGAGATCCATCTGCAGCCGCGGATGTCGGCTTCTATACGGGGTGGATTTCGTCCCTAGGTGCTTCACTGTGGATCGGCACCGGCGCGGCGACCCTGTTTGCCGGTCTGCTCACGCACCGATGGGATTGCACGTTTCTCGGCGGCCTTACCTTGGTCATGGGCCTCGATGACCTGTTGTTGATCCATGAGGACGTGCTGCCGTTTGTCGCGATACCAGAGATTGTTACGATGATTGCCTACGCCGTCGCCGGGTTGTTCTGGTTCTTTCGGCTGCGACGGAAGACATTCGACGGCTCGATCGTATTTGTGGCCGCAGGCTTCCTACTCGCGATGTCAGCAGCGATCGACCAGCTGGGAGAGCTGTTTCCTAGCCCGAGTTCGGCGGTCGACATCGCGGAAGACGCTGTCAAAGAGCTTGGCATCTTCCTTTGGGCGGCAGGTGCCGTCGGGTACGCGGCGATGGTGACACGGTTGGGCCGCCCGTGGGTGGATCCAGCCGATCCCAACTCTACAGGCTGACTGCCGCACATGCTATGAGCCAACGGCGGTGATCACCACCGGCACGATCAGGGGCGACAGCAGCAGCGGCATGACGATGCGGCGGCCGGGAAACTTTTCGTCGGAAAGCGCAATCGCTGCAAACGTGCCGAGTGTCGTTGCGATCAGCGTCGTCCCGAACGCAACGATCAGGCTGTTCCCGATCGCCGATTGCCAGCGTTGGGTGCCGAGCACGACCGCGTACCAGCGCGTCGAAATCCCCTCCAGCGGAAAGATGAAGAAGGCGCCGCTGTTGAACGACAAGGGGACCGGAACGAGGATCGGCACGAGGAGAAACAGGATCACCATGCGAGGCCCTTGGGCACGGAGGCGATGAGGCAGGCGAGGGGGAAGCCCAGTATCAGCGTGGCCAGCGTCTCCACCGCGGCGACGAAGAATGTGGGCATGAACACCTGCAGGAAGATCGCCTGCTCCGGCGGCACTCTTTCAATGCCTCCAATTCGTGCGGCAATCGCTTCCGGCGGCCACCCGCGCCAATGCGCTGGCGCTCGCCGGTCTGCTGGCCGAGGCCCTGACGGCCTGGGAGGAGGTGATGGCGGACGCTGACCTGGCAGACTTGCCGCGCTCCACGGCTGTCTCTACTTGTATCGTCGCGAGAGCGATTTCGCCAAGGCCGCTGGGGGCAGGGCACTGCGCGCCGGGTTTGGCGTCCATCAAGAGGTTGTGATGGCGGAAGCGGTGGCCGCGCTGGAGCCCGGCCTGCCCGCGACCGGGGCCAGCGGTCTGTACTTCCCGGACTCGATGAATGTCACCGATTCCCGGCCGGTCATCGGTCCGTCGCGCGGCAGCTCCAGGTGATCCATGCCTTCGGTCATGGTCATCTCGGCCTGACACTCGCGCCGATCGCCGCGCGCCTGGTCGCCGAACTGATCGCTGGACGCGGCGATCCAGCGCGTCTCGCGGCGTTTTCGGCTGATCGCTTCCGCGCCTGATCGATCGAACATTTCGCCGTCGGGTTGCGATCAGGAGTCGCGCCGACCTGGGCTGGATGCCCCCTGATTGTCCGCTTCTCCCATTGCAGAAGCCGCACCGGGACAATAGATGGTGCAGCAACGGCTGCCCTTCAGCCGGCCGGAAATAACAGGATCATGCGCATGACCGATACGCTCGACGCAGCGAAACTGACCGATCGCGTCGCAGCCCTGGTCGAGGCTGCCAAACGGGCCGGCGCCGATGCCGCCGATGCGGTTGCGGTGCGCGGCCGTTCGACCGGCGTGTCGGTGCGGCTCGGCAAGGTCGAAGGCACAGAGGCGTCCGAGAGCGAAGACGTCTCGCTGCGTGTCTTCGTCGGCAAGCGGGTAGCGAGCGTCTCGGCAACGGCGGCATCCGACCCCAATATGCTGGCCGAGCGTGCCGTCGCCATGGCCAAAGTGTCGCCCGAAGATCCCTATCAGGGTCTGGCCGATCCGGCCTTGCTGGTCAAGACGCCGCGCGACCTCGATCTGTTCGACGCCACTCAGGTATCGGCCCACCAGTTGAAGGAAGCAGCCCTTGCCGCCGAGGCGGCGGCGCTTGCCGTCAAGGGCGTCACCAATTCGGCCGGCAGTAGCGCCAGTGCCGGGCTGGGCGGCCTTGTGCTCGCCACTTCGCATGGCTTTGTCGGCCATTATGTCGCGTCGCGCTTTTCGCGTTCGACCAGCGTGATCGCCGGCGAGGGCACCGGCATGGAGCGCGATTACGAATTCTCCTCGCGCCAGCATTTTTCCGATCTCGACGCGCCGGAAGACATCGGCCGCAAGGCCGGCGAGCGCGCCGTACGCCGTATTGGCGCGCGCAAGGCGGCGACCGGGCCGGTCGACGTGGTGTTCGATCCGCGCGTGGCGCGCGGCATTGCCGGCCATCTCGCTGGTGCCATCAATGGCGCCGCAGTGGCGCGCAAGACCAGCTTTCTGCGCGACATGATGGGCAAGAAGGTGGCTTCGGCCGCAATTACCGTCACCGACGAGCCGCTCCGGCGCCGCGGCCAGGCCTCGCGCCCGTTCGACGGCGAAGGCGTCGAGGGCGAAAAACTGTTCATGGTCGACAAGGGCGTGCTCAACCACTGGTTCCTGTCGACTTCCGCGGCGCGGGAACTCGGCCTCGTCACCAATGGGCGCGGCTCGCGCAATGGCTCGTCCGTCTCGCCGTCATCGACCAATCTTGCAATCGAGCCTGGCGAACGGACGCCGGAAGAGCTGATCAAGTCGCTCAAGACCGGCTTCTACGTCACCGAAGTGTTCGGCCAGGGCGTCGACATGGTGACGGGCGAATATAGCCGCGGCGCTTCCGGCTTCTGGATCGATAACGGCGAGCTGGCCTATCCCGTCGCCGAGGTGACCATCGCCTCCAATTTGAAAACCATGTTCCTCAACATGGTTCCGGCGAGCGATCTCGACAGCAATTTCGGCACTGCCGCGCCCACGCTTTTGATCGAAGGAATGACCCTTGCCGGAGCTTGATCCGGCCGTCTCGGCCGGCGCTACTGAAGACCTGCAGCTGCTGCTCGACGCTGCCCGCGAGGCAGGGCTCATCGCCATGCAGTACTTCAACAACAATCCGCAGGTGTGGATGAAGGGCGGCACCTCGCCGGTCAGCGAAGCCGATCACGCCGCCGACAAATATCTGCGCGAAACCTTGCTGGCGGCCCGGCCGGACTACGGCTGGCTGTCGGAGGAAACCGTCGACGACCCGGTAAGGCTTATCGCGCGCCGCACCTTCGTCGTCGATCCGATCGACGGCACGCGCGGCTTCCTCGAGGGCTTGCCCACATGGTGCGTCAGCGTAGCGGTGGTCGAGAACGGCCGCACGCTTGCCGGCGTGCTCGACTGTCCGGCGAAGGGCGAGATCTATTGGGCGCTGCCCGGCGAGGGCGCGTTCCTGAATGGCAAGCGCATCAGCGTGCGTCCGCCGTCGGAAACGGCCGAAATCGCCGGACCGAAGCCGATGATCGACCTGCTGCCGGCGAAATGGCACAAACGGCTGAAGCGGGTGCCCTATATTCCTTCGCTCGCCTACCGGCTGGCGATGATCGCCGGCGGCCAGCTCGATGCCACCTTCGTCAAGGCCAACGCGCATGACTGGGACATCGCTGCGGCCGATCTCATCCTGCGCGAGGCAGGCGGCGCCGTGCTCGATCGGCACGGCCGCGCGCCGCTCTATGCCGGCGAAGTGATCCGTCACGGACCGCTCGCCGCCGGCAGCGGCGAACTCCTCGCCGTGCTCGCGGGCGTCATCGCCGGGCTGGACAATTGAGCGCTATCAATAGTTCCAAAGTCGGCGGCTTTGGTCTAGACCTGTCCCAAACTCACGATATGTGAAGGATCGACATGGCCGCTGAAGACGGAAAGAAACAGCTTTTGCACCTGGTGTTCGGCGGCGAACTCAAGAAGCTGGGCGGCACCGAATTCCGCGATCTCGACGCGCTCGACATCGTCGGCATTTATCCGGACTACCAATCGGCGCACGCCGTCTGGAAGGCCAAGGCGCAAGCTAGTGTCGACAATGCCCATATGCGCTATTTCGTCGTTCACCTGCACCGCCTGCTCGACCCCGAAAACAAGGCTGTCGGTTGACATCGATGAACCATGAAGCGGTCAAGCGTTCAGCCCCGCGGTCGGCGGTCAGACGTCGCAAGCCGAAGACGTTCTGGCGCAAGATCCGCGAACCGCTGGCGCAGTCGCGATTCGTCAAGAATGCGCTTGCCGCGCTGTTTGCGTATTTCGTCCGCCTTGTCCGCTTGACCAACCGCATGGTCGACGGATCGGCCAAGTTTTCCGGCGGCGCCTATGCGCAGCTCGAGCCTGGCATCATCGCCCTCTGGCACGGCCAGCATTTGCTGACCCCGGCCTATTATCCCAAGGGACGGCCGCTGGTTGCCATGGTGTCGCGCAGCGCCGATGCCGAGCTCAACGCGCTGATGGTCGAGAAATTCGGCATCGAGGCGGTGCGCGGCTCTGGCGGGCGCCAAAGCGCAAGGCATCTCGACAAGGGCGGGGCCAAGGCGCTCATCGCCCTCAAAAAGTCGCTCGCCACCGGCAAGAATGTCGCCATGATAGCTGATATTCCCCACGGAACGCCACGCGATGCGGGGCTGGGTGTCGTCCTCCTGGCGCGGCTGTCCGGCCGGCCGATCCTGCCTGCCGCGATAGCCACCAGCCGCCGCAAGGTGATCGAGGGCAGCTGGGACAAGACGACGATCAACCTGCCCTTCGGCCGCTCCTCGATTGTCGTCGGCACGCCCGTCTTCGTGCCGGCCAACGCCGACGCCGCGGAAATGGAACGCAAGCGCCAGGAGGTCACGGCCTCGCTCAATGCCGCGACCGCCGAGGCCTATCGGCTTGTGGACGGTTCGAAATGAGTATGCGCTGGGCGCGCGCCTTCCTGACGGCATACCGTTTCGCCGGGGCCGCCGCCTACCCGCTGGTCGGACCTTACGTCGCCTGGCGCACTTCCAGAGGCAAGGAGGACCGCATTCGCCGGCGTGAACGCTACGGCGTCGCCGGACGCGAGCGCCCCGAAGGCCCGGTGATCTGGATCCATGCAGCCAGCGTCGGCGAGACCATCGCCGTCGTGCCGCTGGTCGAGAGCATTCTCGATTACGGCGTCAACATCGTGCTGACCACAGGCACCGTCACCTCGGCGCAGGTCGCCGAAGAACGGCTGGGCGACCGCATCATCCACCAATATGTGCCGCTCGACCTCAAGCCGGCGGTCAGCCGCTTCCTCGACCATTGGCAGCCGGACCTGGCGATCATCGCCGAATCGGAGATCTGGCCGATGACCATCCTGGAACTCGGCGCCCGCCGCGTGCCGCAGGTTCTGGTCAATGGCAGGCTGTCCGACCGCTCTTTCAAATCCTGGAAGAAGCGCGCCAACATTGCCGAAGCATTGTTCGAGAATCTCGCCCATGTCGTTGCCCAATCGGATCTCGATGGCGAGCGCTTCCTTTCGCTCGGCGCCCGGCCGGTCACCGTGTCCGGCAATCTCAAGGTCGACACCGCGCCGCCGCCGGCCGACGAGCGAGCACTGGCGGCGCTGAAACGCCAGATCGGCGGTCGCCCGACCTGGGCGGCGATCTCGACCCATGATGGCGAAGAGGCGGTCGCCGCCGAAGTTCACGCCATGCTGCACAAGCGCCACCACGGGCTTTTGACGATCATCGTGCCGCGCCATCCCGATCGCGCCGGGCAGCTGGCCGCCCAGATTTCCGGCATGGGCCTGAAGCTGGCGCAGCGCAGCAAGGGCGACAGGATCACTGCCGACACCGATATTCTGCTCGGCGACACGATCGGCGAGATGGGGCTTTATCTGAGACTGACGGAAATCGCCTTTGTCGGCCGTTCGCTGACTTCCGAAGGCGGCCAGAACCCGCTGGAACCGGCCATGCTGGAGACGGCGGTGCTTGCCGGCCGCAATGTCCAGAATTTTCGCGAGGCCTATCAGCGCCTGCTCGATAGCGGCGGCGCCAAGCTGGTGCGCGACCGCGATATGCTGGCCGGCGCCGTCAATTTCCTTTTGACCAACGAGGCGGCCCGCCATGAGATGATGGCGGCGGGCGCGGCGACGGTCGACGAGATGCGCGGTGCGCTGGCACATACCCTCAGGTCGCTCGAGCCCTATATCCAGCCGCTGGTCGTCAAGTCGCGCCTGAAGGGCGCGAACGGGCGCTGACGTGACCTCGGAAGCGCCGCCCTTCTGGTGGGAAGAGCCCGACTGGCGGGTCACGGCGCTGTCGCCGCTCTCCGCCATCTATGCGCTTGTCGCCGGTCGCCGCATGCGGCATGCGCCGCGCGAAAAGGTAGAGGCGCCGGTGCTCTGCGTCGGCAACTTCACCGTCGGCGGCACCGGCAAGACGCCGGTGGCGATCGCATTGGCCGAGCAGGCCCGGCGCATGCAGCTCAATCCGGGTTTCCTGTCACGCGGCCATGGCGGCTCCTTCGCGCAGCCGCATATCGTCGATCCGCACCACGACGCCGCCAAGCATGTCGGCGATGAGCCGCTGCTTCTGGCCGGACACGCGCCGGTCGCGGTGACGCCGAACCGGGCCGCCGGCGCCAGGCTTCTGCTGGAGAAGCTCGGCTGCGATTTCCTGATCATGGATGACGGTTTTCAGAGCGCGCGCATCCACATCGACTATGCGCTGGTCGTCGTCGACGCGCGCCATGGCATCGGCAATGGCCGCGTCATCCCTGGCGGACCGCTGCGGGCAAACATCGTCGACCAATTGGTCTTCACCAGCGCCTTGCTGAAGATGGGCGAGGGCACCGCGGCCGATACGGTCGTGCGCCAGGCAGCGCGCGCCGGCAGGCCGATCTTCGAGGCGCATACCGCGCCGAGCAGCAAGGTGACGCTGGCCGGCAGGCGGTTCCTGGCGTTCGCCGGCATCGGTCATCCCGACAGGTTTTTCGACACCGTAAGCGAGGCCGGGGGCGAGCTTGCGCTGGCCCGACCATTTCCTGACCATCATTTCTACAGTGCGGACGAGCTTGCCGAATTGGCGGCGACAGCACGTAAAGCCGGACTTGGCCTCATTACCACCGCCAAGGACGCTGCCCGCCTGCGTCACGGCGCAGCACCGCCGGAATTCCTCGACGGGCTCGATGTGCTGAAGATCGACACTGTGTTCGAGCTTGACCACGTGCCGCAGCGCATTATCGACGAGACGCTGGATGCCTGGCGGCAGCGCAGGCTGAGGGGCTGACCAGCAGCTTGAGCACCGAGGCGATGTAGGACTGGAATTTGCAGCTTTCCGCCGGTCGAGCGTATTTTGTTCTTGCTTTGTGCCGGCAGCTATGCTACTAATCTGAGTATGGTGATGATTCGCCGGTGACCCGCCCTCGAGCCCGAGGCGGGTTTTTTATTTCAAGATAACCTCTAAGGTTTCGGTGTTGCCGGCCTGACGCCGCGGCAGAGGGCGCAGGATCGCAACGGGGCGACTCCCATTTGCGCTGAACTAGCGTCGGCGGCGCAGTTCCGGATGCGCTTCGATCTCGCGGCGCAGCGAGGCGGCGGCATTCACATAGGGTTCCTGCCTGGCGACACTCCAGTATTTGAGCTCGTCGAGCGGGATGCTCTCGCCGGTCACCGCGCAGCGCACGAAGGCGCCGGGGCTGGTCACCTGGAAGTCGCCATCGAGATAGCGGATGCGGGCTTCCTTGCCGCCGGGTCCTTCGAAACGGTTCATCATGGGGTGGTGCCGAAATTCATGACGATGTCATCGCCACAAATTGCGGCGAGGTCAAGCTTGGTTGGCCTTGCCTGGTTCTGTTTCTGGTGACACCTGCTCAAACAAGCCGGCAAAGCGAATGCCAATGCATGTCGCGCAAAAGTGTGCGGCGGTTTTGCGCGACATGCATAAACACAAGAACCTGAAGCACGTCGCATGAGGCCGGTCGAACGCGACGCGTCTTAGGCATCTCATTCCTCGGCCGTGATAAACTGCTCGATCTTCTCCGCTGGCAGCCCTGCCTGGACGGCGATGCGCCGGGCGAGTTCGGCGGCGGCTGCGCGCGGCCGCCCCAGCGGCCGGTCGAGCCAGTAAGATATCGGGCTTAGCGCACTGCGCTCGTCGACGGCGACGATGCGGCCCGATTTCAATTGGTCCACCGTCAACGGCGGACGTGCCAGCGCAATACCGAGCCCGTGCGCGGCGGCGTCGAGCACGAGGTTGTAGTCCTCGAAACGGCGGTCGTGCGGCCGCGGCCGATAGTCCATCTCCTGCGCCGCAAACCAGGCGCGCCAGGCCGAAGCGTCGGAATCATTGATCACCGGAAATTCGAGCAGTCGGGCGGGATCTCCGCGACCGATCTCTCTGGCCAATTCCGGCGAGGCGACAGGGAACACATATTCTTCGAAAAGCTGCACCGAGATCCGGCCCGGAATGCGACCGCGCCCGCAGCGGATCGACAGGTCGATGCCCTCGTCGGCAAGATCGCCCTGGCGGATGTCGACGTCGAGCACGATACGCAGCTTGGACGGGTGGTTCTCCAGCGCCGCTATGCGCGGCATCAGCCACAGCCCGCTGACCGAGGGGATCGAGGTCAGCCGCACCACCGCCGTGCCGCGCGGCTCGACCCAACGGTCCGAATTGCTGGCGATCAGGGCAAAGGCTTCGGTGGTGCGCAGATGCAGGCGATTGCCTTCGACGGTCAGAGAGACGCCGCGCGCGCCGCGATCGAAGACTTTCAGCCCAAGCCAGCCCTCGAGCTTGGCGATCTGCCGGCTGACGGCGCCGTGGGTGATGTTGAGCTTCTCGGCCGCCGCCGAAAAGCTGCCGGTCCGAGCCGCGGCGTCGAAGGCGCGCAGCGTTTCGAGCGGCAGCATCGGGTCTAAGCTGTGATCCATAGTCACAGGTGATCCTTGATTTGTTCGTTTGTCAACCGACCCGCAATAGCGTTTCTCTACTTCATGGCATTGGATCGCGAGGACACCCAGATGAGCGCTTACACCGGCACGTTGAATACGACACAGCGCATGGATGCCACGGCTGCCATCGCGGTGGCGCTGACGGTGGTCGGCTGGGCCTCCGCCTTTCCGGCGATCCGCGCCGGCCTTGCCGCTTTCGGGCCGCTGGAACTTGGCGCGCTGCGCTTTGCCATCGCCGCGGTTCCGGCGGCGATCTTCCTCGCGGTCAAGCGGCCGGCACTGCCCAGGCTCGATGAACTCTGGCGCTTTATCTTCGGTGGTGCCGTCTTCGTCGCACTCTACACGGTGATGCTCAATTTCGGCGAGCTGACCGTTTCGGCCGGTGCGGCGGGCTTCATCATCAATGTCAGCCCGATCTTCACCGCCATCATGGCCATGGCGCTGCTCGGCGAACGCTTCTCGGGCCTCGCCTGGGCCGGCACATTCCTGTCCTTCGCCGGTATCGGGATCATCGCCATGGGCGAGGGGCAAGGGCTGCATTTCAACAATGGTGCGCTGCTTGTCCTCGGCTCGGCGCTGTGCTCGGCCGTCAACACCATCGTCCAGAAGCCGCTGTTTGCCCGCCACCACCCGCTGACCATCTCGGGCTCGAACATGGTGCTTGGCGCGCTCTGCCTGTCGCCGTTCCTGTCGAGCGGTCTGGCACAGGCGGCGGTCGCCGACACCGCCGGGCTCGGCGCCGTCATCTTTCTCGGCATCGTGCCCAGCCTGATCGCCTATGCCGCCTGGGCAACAGCACTTTCCCGCCTGCCCGCGGCGCGTGCCTCGAACTTCCTCTATCTGGTGTCGCCGGTGGCGACGCTGATCGGCTTCTTCTGGCTGGGCGAGGTGCCGACGCTGCTCGGCATCTTCGGCGGCGCGCTGGCGCTGGGCGGCGTCATCGTGGTGAATTTGAAGAGATGAGAGCTTTAGTGCTTGACTGCTGGTGGCGTACGCGGCTGATTTAACTAGAAGTACGGTTGCCACCAGTGAGCTTTGAATGCCTAAGACGTTTTTCAGGGATGGTTCGACGTTTCGCCCAATAGCAGTTGGTTACGGCAGGTGTATTGCGACCGACCGCATCACCGTGGATGGCGCGCAAGTAGGCTATCTTTACCGCGAAACGCCAGATCATCCGGTTGATAGCGGATGGTGCTTTTTTGCAGGCGATGAATCTGACGAATACATCAATGACCCCAACAATTCCGGCTTGTACGATGTCAATACAATTGCGAATTACGACCCGCTCATTACCTCTTGTTTAGAGGCGCCTTGTGGAAGTGCGTTTTTGAGAATCGAGGGGAAGTTTGTCCGTCAGAAGTTCGAACCCCCAGACGATGATTAAAGCCGCCTGTGGAACCAGCCTTGCTAGCGAGTTATAGATAGCGCCAGCGCGAGCGACCTTCTCACCGCCTCCCAAACAGCCTCTCAATATCCGCGAGCTTGAGCTCGATATAGGTCGGGCGGCCGTGGTTGCAGGTGCCGGAGCCCGGCGTCGCCTCCATCTGGCGTAGCAGCGCATTCATCTCTTCGGGCTTGAGCAGCCGGCCGGAGCGCACCGAGCCGTGGCAGGCCATGGTCGCGGCTATTTTGTCCAGCCGCCCTTTCAGCGTGTCGACCGTATCGTTGTCGGCGATCTCGTCGGCGAGGTCGCGCACCAGCTGCTGGACGTTGGTCTCACCAAGCATCGACGGCGTCTCGCGCACCGCGACGGCACCGGGGCCGAAGCGCTCGATGCCAAGGCCGAAGCGGGCCAGCGTCTCGGAGTGTATGGCGAGCCGTTCGGCGTCTTCCTCTGACAGATCGACGATCTCGGGCAGCAGCAACATCTGTGACGGCACCGCGCGTGAGTGCAGCGCATTTTTCAAGGCCTCATAGACCAGCCGCTCATGCGCCGCATGCTGGTCGACGATGACGAGCGAATCCCTGGTCTGGGCGACGATGTAGTTCTCATGCACTTGTGCGCGCGCCGCGCCCAATGCCGTGCCGAGCAGCGTCTCTGCCGCCTGGTCCTGTCCGGCGCGCGCGTCGGCACTGTGCGGCGGCCCGGCATCGAACGCCGCCTGCTCGTCCTCGCCAAAGCCGCCGCCCATATCGAGCGGCCGCTGCGGCGAACGGGCCGGATCGAACCCGGCAAAGCCTGAGGCCCGATAGGCGGCCTCGTAGCTGCGATGGCCGTTGGCCGGCCCGCCATGCGCATAGGATGCCGCGCCGGGCCGGAACGCTGCCATCATGCCGGCTGCCCCCGTGGTGGCGGCGCGGATGCCGGCATTGGCCAGCGCTTCGCGGATGGCGCCGACGATCAGCCCGCGCACCAGCCCCGGGTCGCGGAAGCGCACGTCTGCCTTGGCCGGGTGGACGTTGACGTCGACGATCGCCGGATCGAGCGTCAGGAACAGCACGGTGGCGGCATGGCGGTCGCGCGGCAGCACGTCGGCGAAGGCGCCGCGAATGGCGCCGGCGATCAATTTGTCACGCACCGGGCGGCCGTTGACATAGGCGTATTGCTGTAGCGCGTTGGCGCGGGTGAAAGAGGGGACCGAGACATGGCCGGCGAGATGCACGCCGTCCCGCATCGCGTCGATGGCGATCGCATTGTCCGGAAAGTCGGCGCCCATCACTTGTGCCACCCGGCGCAGCCGGCCTTCCGGGCTGTCGTCGGTCGCCGGCAGTTCCAGCGTCGAGCGGTCCGGGCCGGCCAGGGTGAAGCGCACGGCGGGGAAGGCGATGGCGATGCGCTTGACCACGTCGCCGATGGCCGAGCTTTCGGCGCGCTCGCCCTTCATGAATTTGAGCCGCGCCGGCGTGGCGAAGAACAGGTCGCGCACCTCGACCGTGGTGCCGCGATTGGCAGCCGCCGGCCTGACGGCGGAGACGCGGCCGCCGTCGATGCCGATCTCGGCGGCGTTTTCACTGGACGCGGTGCGCGAGCGGATCGACAGCCGCGCCACCGAGCCGATCGAGGGCAAGGCCTCGCCGCGAAAGCCGAGTGAGCGGATGTCGTGAATGTCGTCGGCGAGCTTGGAGGTGCAATGGCGCGCGATCGCCAGCGCCAGTTCCTTTTCCGGAATGCCCGAGCCGTCATCGCTGACGCGGATCAGGTTCAGCCCGCCGCCGGCGGTGACGATCTCGACTCTGGTAGCGCCGGCATCGAGCGCGTTCTCGACCAGTTCCTTGACCACGCTTGCCGGACGCTCGATGACTTCGCCGGCGGCGATCTGGTTGATCATCGTTTCGGAAAGCTGGCGGATGGGCATGGCAGCACTATAGGCGGATTCGTGGCCGATGCGGGAGGGGGAGAATAGCGTTGATTGTTGCAAGGCAGGGAGACTGCTCCGTTGCGCTCCGTCCCACCCCCCTCTGGCCTGCCGGCCATCTCCCCCGCAAGGGGGGAGATCGGATGTCGCCTCGGCCTCCGCCAGTCTCCAATGTCTCAAAGGTTGGCGGGACGCATGAACCGCCAATCTCCCCCCTTGCGGGGGAGATGGCCGGCAGGCCAGAGGGGGGTGCTGTCCCGCCACGATGTAGAGATAGGAATATTGTTGAAGTGAATGGGCTTGGCCCCCAATTGACTTAGTGGATTTAGTCGGGCGAAGGCCAAAATCTGAAGCGAATGGCCGTTGGAGGCGACATTTGGACGTCATCCTAGATTACTTAATGGTAAAGTTCGCTCGATGGATACAGCGTCGAAAGAGTCGTATTGCAAGAGTAATTTTGTTCACTATTTGGACAATTATTTCAATATCGCTAACAGTTGTTCTGGTTTACCTCCTGTATATTCGAAATCTTACCATATAGATTATTGTTCAATCGTCGGGTCGTTCTCGAGGAAATCCGCGCAGCTGACCGCGAGCGTGCCTTCAACTCATGAGCTTGGGCAGCGCTGCCGCCAGTGCATCGACGGCAAGGCGGACTTTCATCGGCAGATGAGGCGTCTGCAACCAAAGGGCATGAACGTCGTAGAGAAACCGGGATTGTTCCGCCAATAGCAGGACAAGCGCGCCCGCCTGGATGCGCCGGCGAACCAGCCAGTACGGCAGCCAGGCGAGCCCCATGCCGGCGGCCGCGGCATCGGCGATGGCATCGAGATCGTCGAGCCGCAATCTGCTGACGGGCCGGATCTCCATCGCGGGCTGGCCGTTGCGCGGAAACAGCCACGGCTGAACGGCGCGCCCGGAACGGCGGTAGATGATCGCGTGATGGCGGCCCAGGTCATCTATTTCCTGCGGCTGGCCGTGGCGGTCGAGATAGGACGGCGACGCGCAGACGACCATGTGCTGGCGCGCGATGCGACGCGCCATTACCCCGGCCTGGTCCTCCAGGTCGCCCGTTCTAATGGCAAGATCGCAGCCGTCCTCGGCGAGGTCGGCGAGGGCGTCGCTGAACGACAGGTCAAGTTCCAGCGCCGGATATTGCTGCGCAAGCCCGAACAGGATCGGGGCAACGCAGCGCCGGCCGAAATGCACCGGCATGAGCACGCGCAGCTTTCCGCGCGGTTCGGCAAGCTGGTCGGAGCGAGTGCATCCGCGGCCTCCGCTTCGGCAAGCACCAGCCGGCAGCGTTCGTAATAGGCGCGCCCGAAATCCGTCAGGCTTTGGCGGCGCGTGGTCCGGTTGATGAGGCGCACGCTCAGGCGCTCCTCGAGAAACCGGACATGCTTGCCGACCATCGGCCCGGACAGATCGAGAGCGGCCGCCGCGGCCGCGAACGAGCCCAGATCGACGGCTTTGACGAACACGGCCATGCTCGTAAGGCGATCCATATTCAAAACCTATAGTTTCTGCTGATCTACTCAAGCGGCTATTTATCCGCCTGATCGCCGCTGGCATAGGTGATTCAGTTCAAATATTTTGGAGTTGTGACCGATGACGCGTGTCGTTCGTTTTCATGAGCTTGGTGGTCCCGAGGTTCTGCGCATCGAGAATGTCGACATGCCTGCGCCCGGGCGAGGCGAGGTCCAGATCCGTGTCAAGGCGTTGGGTCTCAACCGGGCCGAGGCGCTGCTCCGTTCAGGCAGATATATCCAGACTGCGCCGTTGCCTTCCGGTCTTGGGCTTGAGGCCGCTGGCCTCGTCGAGATGGTGGGCGAAGGCGTGAGCGGTTTTGCGCCGGGCGATGCCGTCAGCATCGTGCCGCCATTGTCGATGGTCCGCTGGCCTGCCTATGGTGAGATTGCCACATACCCCGCCGAGCTCGTCGTCAAGCACCCGCCGGCGCTGAGCTGGGAAGAGGCCGCCGCCGCGTGGATGCAATATCTCACGGCCTATGGTGCGCTGATCGACATTGCCAAACTTGGCAGGGAGGACGTTGTCGTCATCACCGCGGCATCGAGCAGCGTCGGACTTGCGGCGACCCAGATTGCCAACCTGATTGGCGCGACCCCGATCGCGGTCACACGGACGTCCGCCAAGAAGCGGGCTTTGGTTGCGTTCGGCGCGGCCCACGTCATCGCTTCGGCAGAGGAGGATCTGGAAGCCAGGCTGAAGCAAATCGCCGGCCCGGACGGCGTGCGCGTGGTGTTCGACGCCGTCGGCGGTCCGATTTTCGAGCCTCTGACGGCAGCGATGGCACCGGGTGGCATTCTCATCGAATATGGCGGATTGAGCCTCGACCGGACACCCTTTCCGCTACCTGCAGTGCTGGCGAAGACACTGACGCTGCGCGGTTATCTCATGCATGAGATCGTGCGCGATCCGGTCCGGCTGCAGGCCGCCAAGGCGTTCATCCTTGACGGACTAAGCTCGGGTTCGCTGAAGCCGGCAATCGCCAGAACCTTTCCGTTCGACCAGATCGTCGAGGCGCATCGTTATCTAGAAGCGAACGAACAATTCGGCAAGATCGTCGTGACGGTTTGACCGGGCATTTATCGGCATCACGCCTGCGCTGCCAGCCAGTCCCGCACCTTGCGGGCGTTGTCGCTGAGCTCGCGGTTCCTCGACCAGATGACATGAAAGCCCTTGCCGGTCGTCATCGCGTGGCCGGTGACGCGCACCAGCAGCCCTGATGCCAGCAGCCGCTCGGCGAGGTGACCCCAGCCGAGCGCGATGCCTTGCCCTTCCATGACTGCCTGGATCACCAGCGCATAGTCGTTGATGCGCAAGCCACGTCCGGCATCGGCGATGTCGACACCGGCCGAGGCGAACCACTCGTCCCAGCTCGCGGCCTCGCGAAACGGCTCTTCGAGATGGATGAGGCGGTGCGATTGAAGGTCCGCGACACGCTCCGGCAGCCCGAACCGGGCCACATAACTCGCGCCGGCAACGGGGAATATCACTTCATCGGCCAGCGGCAGCGAATGATAATCCGGCCATTCCCTGGGCTCGCCGCCGCGGACGCCGAGCGGGATGTCCTCGGCGATGATGTCGAGATCGCGGTCGGCGGTCTGGATGCGCAGGTCGATGCCCGGTAATTCGTCGCGAAACTGCTGCAGGCGCGGCATCATCCAGAATGAGGCGAAGGCCGTCGAGGCGGCGAGCGTCACATGCGCGCCGACGGCGATCTGGCGCAGATCCTCCGCCGACTTGCGGATGTGCGACAGGCCGAGCGAGACGTCGGCATGGAAGCGGTCGCCGGCCTCTGTAAGGCTGACTTGCCGATGGCGGCGCTGGAAGAGTTTGGCGCCGAGCTGTTCTTCGAGCCCGCGGATCGCATAGGAGACGGCAGCCTGCGTCATGCCGAGCTCCCGTCCGGCGGCGGTAAAGCTCGACAGCCGCCCGGCGGCCTCAAAAACGATCAGGCTGCCCGCCGACGGCAGCAGGTGGCGCAAGCTTCGCATAAGCTGACCTTATACAAGAGATCAGGATTTTCCAGCGTCACAGCTGCATTTTGTCTGGCTAGATTGGTCGAGACAGGAAGATGGAGCCTCCATGAACGCACCGGCCGTTGAAGTGAGCGAACATACCAATCGTCGCGCGGGTGGCCGCCTGGGGCGCAAGGCGCTGCGAGGCGCACCCGTTGCGTCATTTCCGACCCTGGTCCGCAAGATTCCGGTGTATCAGATGGTTCCGGACGAGGCGGTGGAGCTGATCCACCAGGAATCGCTCTCGATCCTCGAAGAGGTGGGATGCGAGTTCCGCGACGACGAGGCGATCGCACTGTGGAAGGCGGCGGGCGCCGATGTCTCGGAGACAAGGGTCCGCATCGACCGCGCCCTGCTGATGGAGCTCATCTCGAAGGTCCCGTCGGAATTTACGCTCAATGCGAGGAATCCCCAGCGTTCCGTACGTGTGGGTGGCAACAACTCCATCTTCGTGCCGATGTATGGGGCGCCATACGTGCGCGACCTCGACAACAACAGGCGCTACGGCACACTCGCCGACCTCAACAATTTCCACAAGCTCGCCTACATGGCGCCGGCGCTGCACTCGTCGAGCTCGATCATCTGCGAGCCGATGGAAATTCCAGTGCCGAAACGTCACCTCCACATCATCCATTCGGCGCTGAAGCACTCCGACAAGCCGTTCATGGGTATCGTGACGTCCAGGGATCGAGCCGAAGACACGATGGCGATGGCGGGCATCGTGTTCGGCAAGGACTATGTCCGCGACAACCCGGTCCTGGTGGCGATCACCAACTGCAATTCGCCGCTGGTCTGGGATGCCACCATGCTGGACGCGATGAAAGTCTATGCGCGCCACAACCAGCCGCTGATTCTCGCGCCCTTCGCCCTTTGCGGCGCCTCGACTTCGGCCTCTGCCGTCGGTGCGGTCGCGCAGGTCAACGCCGAAGCGCTGGCGGGCGTCGCGTTCACACAGCTGTTGCGTCCGGGTTCGCCGCAGATCTACGGACAGTTCATGGTGACGGTCGACATGAAGACCGGCGCTCCCATGGGCGGCACGCCGGAGGCGGCCCAGATGATGTATCTCATGGGCGCGCTGGCGCGGAAGTATCGGCTGCCGTGGCGCACGTCCGGTTTCCATGTCGGCTCGAAGCTGAACGACGCCCAGGCGGGCTACGAGGCGAACATGCTGATGCATGCCGCCATCCTTGCCGGCGCCAACTACATCTGGCACTCCGCCGGTTGGCTCGAGGCCGGCCTGACCTGCGGCTATTCGAAATTTGCCACCGACTGCGAGCAGCTTGTCGGCTGGTACAAATATGCTGGCGGGTTGCCATTCGACGATTTCAAGGAGGCTATGGCGGCTATCCGCGAGGTCGGACCGCAGGGCCATTTCCTCGGCACCCAGCACACGCTCGAACATTTCGAGTCCGCCTTCTTCATACCGAGCATCATGGACTTCAATTCGTTCGAACAGTGGAAGGCGGAAGGAGCAAAGGACCACGACACCCGCGGCCGCGAGAAAGCGCGCAACATGCTCGCCGATTACGAGGAGCCGAAGCTCGACGAGGGCATCGCCGATGGTCTCAAAGATTTGATTGCGCGGCGCGAGGAGAAACTGCCGGACAGCGTTAGTTGATAACGGGCGAAGACCCGATGGGAACCATAACGGAGGAAAAAATGACACTCTTCAGAAGCAACGGTGATCGCGTACCGAGCGCCATCGAAGCGATGGCCAGCGAGGCTCGTGCAGGTCGTGTCGACCGGCGCGAGTTTCTGGCGCTGGCAAGCGCCTTCGGCGCATCGACGGCCTTTGCCTACGGCATGATCGGCCTTGCCGTCCCGCAGCGGGCTTTGGCTGAAGAGCCGAAGAAAGGCGGCACGCTCCACGTTTCGATGTCGGTGAAGGCACAAAAGGATCCGCGCACCTACGACTGGGTGGAACTCGCGAACATTTCACGCTGCTGGCTGGAGCCGCTTGTCCGCTACACCCGCCAGTTCACTTTCGAGCCGGTTCTGCTCGAAAGTTGGGAGGTCAACGACGACGCCACCGAATATGTGCTGCATGTTCGCAAGGGCATCGCCTGGAACAACGGCGATGCTTTTAGTGCCGAAGATGTGGTCTACAATCTGACGCGCTGGTGCGAGAAGGCTGCCGCCGGCAATTCGATGGCCGCGCGCGTCGGTGCGCTGATTGATGCAAAGACCGGCAAGGCCAGGGAAGGAGCGATCACCAAGGTCGACGACAACACGGTGAAGCTGAAGCTGAACGAACCGGACATCTCGCTGATCCCGAACTTCACCGACTATCCGGCGCTGGTGGTCCATCGCAACTTCGACGCCGACGGCGCCAATCCGATCGAGAAGCCGATTGGCACCGGGCCGTTCGAACTGGTGTCTTATGCGGTCGGCCAGAAAGCGGTCGTCAAACGTCGTGAGACTGGCAAATGGTGGGGTGGTGAAGCGCTTCTCGACGGCGTCGAATTCATCGACTACGGAACCGATTTCAACGCCTCGATAAATGCATTCGACTCCGGCGAAATCGATCTCAACTTCGAGACGCCTGCCGACTTCATTGACATCCTCGACAAGATGGGGCTGGTGAAATCGGAGGTCGCGACAGCGACCACGCTCGTTGCCCGCACCAACATCACGCACAAACCCTACGATGACAAGCGGGTCCGCAACGCCCTCCAGATGGCCGTCGACAACAATGCGGTGCTCGAACTTGGCTATGCCGGGCGAGGCACCGTGGGTGAAAATCACCACGTCAGCCCGATTCATCCGGAATACTACGCGCTGCCCAAGAAGACACGCGACGCCGCGGGCGCCAAGAAGCTGATGGCGGAGGCCGGGCGGGCCGACTTCGAGCATGAACTGATCACCGTCGAGGACGATTGGCAAAAGAACACCGGCGACGCGATTGCCGGCCAGTTGCGCGATGCCGGGATCAAAGTGAAACGCACGGTGCTGCCGGGTTCGACCTTCTGGAACGACTGGACGAAATATCCTTATTCCATGACCATCTGGTACATGCGCCCGCTTGGCGTCCAGGTGTTGGCGCTCGGCTATCGCACCGGCGAGGCCTGGAACGAAACCGGCTACTCGAACCCTGATTTTGACGCCAAGCTCAAGCAGGCTCTCTCGCTCATCGACGTCGAGAAGCGCCGCGAGGTCATGAAGGACATCGAGCAGATCCTGCAGGATTCGGGCGTCATCATTCAGCCGTTTTGGCAGAAGCTGTTCAGCCACATGAACGAGAAGGTGAAGAACTACGGTGTCCACCAAACCTTCGAGATGGATCTCCAGAACGTCTGGCTGAACGCCTGAGTTGCCAGCAAAGGACGCGTTGCAGGATTTCATGGACCGCAAGAAAGCCGACGGGCAAGATGCGTGGTACTGATAGCTTCCGTCAGTGAACAATCGGGGACACGCATGAAACTGCCACTTTTTGTTGCCGCGCTTTCGATGGCCTTGCCGGCGGCCGCGTTTGCCGGCCCCGCTGCCAACGCCGTGAAGTTCTTCTATGTCCCGTCGGTCAAATTCGAGGCCGATGCACAATATCGCGACCGCTTCACCGCGCCAGTGACGAAACTGTTCGAACTGAACGACAATGCGGCAAAGAACCATCCGGATGAAGTTCCCTGCATCGACTTCGCCCCTGGTCTCGATGCGCAGGACTATGACGAAAAGACCGTGGCCAAGACGCTGACGCTGGCCGAAACGCTGGATGGCGACAGCGCCGAGGTGACGGCGACCTTCAACCTTTTTCCGGAAGGGGATGATTCCAAACGCGAAATGGTCTGGTCGTTGAAGAAGATCCACGGCCAGTGGAAGGTCGCCGACATCACCTCGAAGACCAGCGGCTGGACGCTGAGTGCGCTCGAATGCCTGGCCGGGCAGTCGCCGGAGTGATGCCGTGCTCCGCTGCCATTCCTGGCTTTTGGCGACTGCGTGCCTGCTGACCGGATTGAGCAGCGCCGCCGCTCAGGGCCTGTTCGGCGCGCCGCCCGCAAACGCTCCGGCCGACAGTGCGGCACCTCCGCCGGCAGTGTTGCCGCCGCCAGAAAACGCGCCGGCCACACCCGTGCAGCCGGGCTCGCCGACCGCGGTGGTGAAGCCGTTCTACGAGCATGCCGGGCTCGAGGTCGATCCGGCTCAGCGGGGCCATTTCACCGACCCGGCAAAGTCGGTGCTCGACAAGAGCGACGCGCTGCGGAAGTCGGGGCAGGGCGAATGCCTCGATCCCAACATGGCGCTCGACAATTCCGAATACGACAAGGCGGAGATCGACAAAAGCCTGAAGACCATCGAAGCGATCAAGGGCGACGAGGCCAAGGTCGTCGTCGCCTTCGTCGTCGCCGGCAACCCGCACCGGCTGGAGTGGAAATTCAGGAAAGTCGATGGCGACTGGAAGATATCGGACCTTCTCTCGGTGACCGGCGAATGGGCGCTAAGCCAATACCAGTGTGAGTGAGAACGGAACCGATGAAGATCACCAACATCCGCGTCACCCACGTCAACGTCCCGCTCGATGCTCCGTTCTGGTGGACGGCTGGTCTCTACGGCGGCGCCTCGAAATCGATCATCGAGGTCGAGACGGACGAAGGCGTGGTCGGACTGGGCGAGGCGCCATGGTGGCATTTCGGCGAGGTGATCAAGGCCGAGATCGCGCCGGCGCTGATTGGCGCCGATCCGCTCGACATCGCCGACTGCGAGGCGCGCTGTGTGCCGCCCTGGCAGATCACCGCCAACACCGGCGAGAACGCAGCCACGGTGGCGTTCGGCGCCGTCGACCTGGCGCTGTGGGATATAAGAGGCAAGGTCTTCGGTATGCCGCTCTATAAGCTGCTCGGCGGCGCGGTGCGCAAGGACATTCCGTTTTCGGAATATTTCGCCTTTCGCCCCGCTCAAGGCGGAGCCGGCGGCGAGATGACCGCCGAAGCGATCGTCGACTACTGTCTCGGCATGCGAGAACAGCACGGCTCGACGATCTTCGAGGGCAAGCTGATCATGGGCGATCCCGAGCTCGAGATCAGGACAGTGCGCATGCTGCGCGAGGCGCTTGGCGACAAGGCGCAGATCAAACTCGATTCCAACATGCAGTGGTCGCTAACCACAGCGCGCTGGGTACTGCGCGAGATCGAGCCGTTCAACATCCGCAATTACGAGGATCCGGTCGCGACCTTCGAGGAGATGGCGGCGCTGCGCCAGCATTCGCGCATTCCGTTCTCCACGCACATCCCGGATCTCAGGCGGGCAGTCGCGCTCGGTGCGCCGGATTACTTCGTCTGCAATTTCGCAGCACTCGGCGGATTGTCGAAAACTCTGAAATTCATCGCCGCCTGTGAGGCGATGGGCAAGGGGTTCTGGTGCTATTCGAACGATCTCGGCATCATGACATCGGCTTATTTGCACGTCGTGGCGGCGACACCGTGGATCACCGAAGCATCGCAGTCGCTGTTTCGCTGGCAGATCGGCGATGTCATCAAGGACGGCCCATTCCGGCAGACCGGCAATACGGTGCGCGTGCCGGAGGGGCATGGCCTGGGCGTCGAACTCGATCCGGCTTCGATGAAGCGCTGGGCGGGCCACTTCGCCGAACACGGGCCGATGGGCCATTTCAGCGACCCGAATAATCCCAGCCGCTACCGGCGGCTGCCGCTCAACTGATGCGAAGTGCACGTGACCGATCGATGAGAAGAGGTCCTGTCGTGGTTGCTTTATTCGCGGCGGTTTGCGTCCTGGCCTGCGCTGTCAGCTGGGAGGCAGGAAGCCGCGCGGTGGCCCGCGTGCCTCGGCAAAGCTTCACGCTGCCTGTGGGGTTACCGGTGGAGCGCAGCGTTCTGAAGCAGGAGGGCGCGCCCGACCTTGCCGGTTGGGTGGCGGATCGGCAGGACAGTTGCGGAACAATCGTGCTGTTACACGGACGCGGTTCAAACAAGCTGGCCATGGTTCCAAGAGCGAACCTGCTTTTCGAAAGCGGCTACTCGATCGTGCTGTTCGATCTGTCGGGACATGGCGAAAGCGGCGGCGATATCAGAGGCTTTGGTTACATCGAACGGCAGGACGCCAGTCGCATCCTCGCCTTTGCGCGGCAACGCTTCGCTGGTCGCAAGGTGGCGGCCATCGGTTCGTCGCTCGGTGCGGCTGCTTTTGTGTTTGGCGCTCAGCAGGAGCATGCCGATGCCTATGTCCTGGAGCAGCTCTACGCGACTTTGCTGGAAACCACGGCGTTGCGAGCGCCCTTGCCTATATTACGCGACGTACAGGCGACCGTCCTCTTGGCGCAGATGCAGCTCCGCCTTGGCTTCGGGGTAGAGGATGTCAGGCCGGTCGATCGCATCGGCACGATTGATCGGCCGATCTTGCTGCTAGCAGGCAATTCGGATCCGTTTGTCGCTCGCAGCCAGACACTGGCGTTGAAAGATGCGGCGGGCGCTCACGCAAAGCTGGTGTGGTTCGACGGCGCGCCGCATGTCGATCTCTATCGCTATGACCAACAGCGGTACCGCGACGCGGTGATGCCTTTCCTGGAGACCAACCTGTGCCGGACCGGGATCAGATGAGCCGCTCCGTCCGATTAGCCGCGCCCGCGATAGGGGGCGACGCCGGTGTCGGGCAGCCACACACCTTCCGGCGGTGCGCCGGTTTGCCAGAACACGTCGATCGGAATGCCGCCCCGCGGATACCAATAGCCGCCGATGCGCAACCACAATGGCTTTGTCGCGGCGATGATACGGCGACCGATCATGACGGTGCATTCTTCATGGAAGGCGCCGTGGTTGCGAAACGAGGTCATGAACAGCTTGAGCGACTTCGATTCCACCAGCAGCGCATCGGGTGCGTAGTCGATGACGATATGGGCGAAGTCCGGCTGGCCGGTGACCGGGCAGAGCGAGGTGAATTCCGGGCAGGTGAAGCGAACGATGGCCGGCGGGCCGTCGCCGCGCGAAAACGGCACGGTTTCCAGGACGGCCGCTTCAGGGCTCTGTGGCGCCTCGACGTTGGTGCCGAGCTGGGTGAGGTTTTTCGTATCGGTCATGAGCAGGTTCCTTGCTGCATGTCGCCCAAAACTGCGCAGCGATTTTGGGACAGCGACATGCGTAAAAACAAAAATTTGCCGCTCATTAGCACAATTTGAAACAGCAGGAAGACGATGACTAGCAACGACCCGCTCCTCCAGCCCTATCAGCTCAAGCATCTGACGCTGAAGAACCGGGTGATGTCGACCAGCCATGAGCCGGCCTATTCAGAGGACGGCATGCCGAAGGAGCGGTACCGGCTCTACCATGCCGAAAAGGCCAAGGGCGGCATGGCGCTGACCATGACCGCCGGTTCGGCGATCGTCTCGCGCGACAGCCCGGCCGCTTTTGGCAATCTGCATGTCTATGACGACCGCATCGTGCCTTGGCTCGCCGAGCTGACCGACGCCTGCCACGAGCATGATTGCAAGGTGATGATCCAGATCACCCATCTCGGCCGCCGTACCGGCTGGAACAAGGCCGACTGGCTGCCGGTGCTGTCGGCCTCGCCGGTGCGCGAACCGGCGCATCGCGCCTTCCCCAAGACCATCGAGGACTGGGACATCGAGCGCATCGTCGCCGACTACGCGGCGGCCGCCCAGCGCTGCCAGGCTGCCGGCCTCGACGGCATCGAATTCGAGGCCTACGGCCATCTGATGGACGGTTTCTGGTCGCCGGCCACCAACCAGCGCGACGATGATTTCGGCGGCTCGCTCGACAACCGCTTGCGCTTCACCGGCATGGTGCTCGACGCGGTGCGGGCGGCGGTCGGCCAAAAATTCGTCGTCGGCATCCGCATGGTCGCCGACGAGGATTTCGAGAAAGGCCTGTCGAAACAGGAGGGCGTCGAAATCGCCAGGCGGCTGGCCGGATCCGGCAAGGTCGATTTCCTCAACATCATCCGTGGCTCGATCGAGACCGATGCCGCGCTGACCAAGGTCATCCCGGTGACCGGCATGCGCTCGTCACCACACCTCGACTTCGCAGGGGAGGTGAGAGCGGCGACGAAATTCCCGACCTTCCATGCGGCGCGGATTTCCGACGTCGCCACCGCGCGCCACGCCATCGCCACTGGCAAGCTCGACATGGTCGGCATGACGCGTGCCCACATTGCCGACCCGCATATCGTCAAAAAAGTGATGGAGGGCCGCGAGCACGAGATCCGCCCTTGCGTCGGCGCCACCTATTGCCTCGACCGCATCTATGAGGGCGGTGAGGCACTGTGCATCCACAATGCGGCGACGGGCCGCGAGGCGTCGATACCGCATACTATTCCGAAAACCGAGGGACCGAAGCGGAAGGTGGGCGTCGTCGGCGCCGGCGCCGGCGGACTGGAGGCGGCGCGCGTCGCCGCCGAACGTGGGCACCAGGTGACGGTGCTGGAAGCATCGAGCCAGGCCGGCGGCCAGGTGCGGCTGGCAACGCAGAACCCGCGCCGCAAGGAATTGATCGGCATCATCGACTGGCGTCTGGCCGAACTCGACCGGCTCCGTGTCGAGATCCGCTACGATACCTGGGCGGAGAAGGACGACGTGCTGGCGCTGTCGCCCGACGTGGTGGTGATCGCCACCGGCGGGCTGCCGCAGAACCCGCCTCTGACGGCGGGCGACGATCTCGTCACTTCGAGCTGGGACATCATGGCCGGCAGCGTCAAGCCGGCCGAGAATGTGCTGCTCTATGACGACAATGGCGGCCATCAGGGCATGGGTGCTGCCGAACTGATCGCCAATAGCGGCGCCAAGCTGGAGCTGGTCTCACCGGAACGCTTCTTCGCCCCGGAAATGGGCGGGATGAACCATGTGCCCTACATGCGCGCCTTTCAGGAAAAGGGTGTCACGGTGACCATCAACACACGGCTGCGTTCTGTGCGGCGCGAGGGCAACCAGCTGATCGCCGAGCTCGCCTCCGACTTCGCCTATGGCTGGCGCGGCGAGCGGCGGGTCGACCAGGTGGTGGTCGAGCATGGCACGCTGCCGCTCGACGATCTCTATCTGGCGCTGAAGCCGCTGTCGAAGAACGCCGGCGCGATCGATTACGAAAAACTGGTCAATGGCGGCGACATCTTCCCCGTGCGCAATCCGCAAAGTGGCTTCGTGCTCTTCCGCATCGGCGACGCAGTTGCCTCGCGTAACATCCATGCCGCAATCTATGACGGCATCAGGTTCGGCTTGCGGATCTGAGGAATATTTTGGATTGATTGGTGGCGCGCAGCCGAACCTCCGTACGGAGAGCCACCACGGTACTTTGGTCCGGGCTGCGCGCCGCGCACGCCGCCGGCCATCGCCGGGCACCGTACGATCTTGCGATTGCGGCAGGACGTTCAAAACATCCTGGCGGTGGCCATGCAGAACACGGTGATGACCAGCAGGCCGCCGGCGATGCGTTCGCCTTTTGTCATCTTGGCGCGCAACTGGGTTTGCTTCGCCGCATCGGCGCCGGCCAACTGCCTGCTGGCGGAACCCACCAGTGCGCCCTGAACCCCGCCGGCAATCAAGGCAGTCAAGATGCCGAGCGCCAACACCCTCTCCATCGAGCCGAAAGAGCCGTTGTGGAAGAAATACCACAGCAGCAAGCCTGTGAGGAAAACCACGCCGGCCGCGCCCATTTGCGGCCGGAAGAAACGTTCCGCCCTGATCTCCGGTTCGCGGGCAACCGCGATGGTGGTGCCGGCCCAGAACACACCCGCCATGACGTGAAGGCCGAGGACGATGATGTAGACATATTGCATGACCGCATTTCCTATCTTGCCCACCGCTAGGCATATTGATAGATATCAAATGATTAGATGTCAACGCATAAGCTCGAGCCGGTTCCATCGGCTTTGCCCTTGTTCTAGTGTCGGATCATGACGCCCTTTCACCGCCCGCCGATCGGGATGAATCTCGCCCGCACCGCCAAGCTGGTCGCGCAGGCTTTCGACGCTGCCTTGGTCGAAGCCGGCGGCACGCTGCCGGTCTGGGTCACTTTGCTGTCGGTCAAGTCGCGGGAGCTGGCCAACCAACGCGAGCTCGCCGGCATGATCGGCATTCGGGGCGCAACGCTGACCCACCATCTCAACGCCATGGAGACGCAGGGCCTGCTGATGCGCCGCCGCGATCCCGAGAACCGCCGGGTTCACCAGGTGGAGCTGACCCAGGCCGGAGAGGCGTTGTTCCTGAAATTGCGCACGGCCGCGTTAGCCTTCGACAAACGGCTGCGGAAAGGGCTGTCCGACGACAGGCTGGCGGAGTTTGCACAGGTGCTGGCTGCGCTGCGGGCCAATGTCGAGAGCTAGAAATTAGGCTAGGAAGACGCCATGCGCGAAATTTCGCTGAAGGATGCCAGGGCTAAACTCTCGGCGGTGCTCGATCAGGTCATCGCGGGAGAACCGGCCGTCATCACCCGGCGTGGCCGCAAGCAGGCGGTCATTCTGTCGTTCCAGGACTATGAAAAGCTGGCGCGTGTGCCCAGCTTTGGACAATTGCTGGCAGCATTTCCCGGTAATGAGGATGACCTTCCGCCTCGGCCCATCAGGTCGGTTCGCAAGGCCGAACCATGACGGATCTACGCCCGGCTGCCCTGCAGCACTGTCAGCCTGGCCTTTTTCGGCGTCCGTGCCACCAGCCATTCACGCACCCTGTCCGGCGGCATCGGGAAAGCGATGGAATAGCCTTGCACCTGGTCGCAGCCGATCGCCATCAGCGAGTCGAGCTCGGCTTCGGTTTCGGGGCCCTCGGCGACGATCGAGATGCCGAGACCGCGGGCGAGCTCGGTCAGGGCACGCACGATCTTGTTGTTGCCGCTGTTCTCGTTGATGTTCTGGACGAAGCGGCGGTCGATCTTCAGCCGGTCGATCTCGTTTGGATTGACATGGCTGAGCGATGCGTAGCCGGTGCCGAAATCATCGAGCTCAAGATGGATGCCGGCGGCGCGGATGTGCCGCAGCTTTGCCGCGATACCGGTCTTCTCGTCGTCGAGAATGACGGATTCGACGATCTCCAGCGATAGTTTGTGCGCGGGCAGGCCGGTCCTTTCCAGCGTCCCGAACAGGAAGACTTCGAAATCTGTCTCGCGCAGCTCCGAACCGGACACGTTGACGGCGATCCGGCCGAAGCCGATGCCTGCGCGGTTCCATTCGGCTGCTTCGTTGATCGCCTTGGCAATGACGATGCGGCCAATCTCGGACATCAAGCCGCATTTTTCCGCGATTGAAATGAACTCGCCCGGCGCGATCATGCCGCGTTCGGCATGCCTCCAGCGAGCCAAAGCTTCGATGCCACTGATGGTGCCGTCCGACAGCGACACCTGCGGCTGGAAATAGACTTCGAACGCCTTCTCCGAGATGGCGACCCTGATGTCGAGCTCGAGCTGCTTTCGGTTGTCGAGTTCGCGCCTCAGCTCATCGGAGAAGAACGACAAACTGCCGCCGCCCTGCTTCTTGGCGGAATACAACGCCAGATCGGCATGGACGAGCAGATCCTGCGCATTGTCGGCGTCGACAGGATAGACCGCAATCCCCGCACTTACGCCCGGATGGATCGTCGTGCCTCGGAATATGACCGGTTCATTGAGTTTGGCCAGCATGCGTCTGGCGACGATATCGATGTCCTCGGTGCTGCCGGCGTCGTTGAGGACGACGACGAATTCATCGCCTCCGAGACGCACGTTGAGATCCGACGTACGGCACGAACCACGCATGCGTTGCGCAGCCGTCACCAGCACATAATCGCCGGCGGCGTGGCCGAACGTGTCGTTGATCTGCTTGAACCGGTCGAGATCGAACTGCACCACGGCAACCCGTTCACGCCGTCGCTGCGCGGCATTGATCAACGTATTGAAATGCTCGGTCAGGAAGGTGCGGTTGTGCAGGCCGGTCAGCCCGTCATGCACGGCAATAAAGGCCATGGAATTGCGCGCATCGACCAGCTCACGCGTCCTGCGCAGGATGGCGTTCGACATCGGCCTGAAAATGAAAAGCGCCACCAGCACGATGACGCCCATGGTCGAGTAGAACAATGTGCGGTTAAGCTCGAGAAGTGTTTCGGATCGGCGGTCTGCAAAGGCGCTGATGCGCTGGCCAAGTGCGGCATAGCCCGACAATGTTGCGTTGGCAACGGAAGCGTTCAGGTTGACGCGCTCCTCTCCGCCCTTGTAGCCACCATTGCCGGCCATGTTGAGCCGCGATTCGAATGACGAGATCAGGCGTTCGCCGTTGGCGATAAGCCCGACCGAGAAATAGTCGAGATGGAACGGCTTGGCGAAAAGCACGCTCTCGATCGATTTGGGATCGAACCTTGCCGGCGACGCCGGATCGGCGGCGGTCCGCTCGAGCAGCAGATCGTAGTTCTTCTCGAACTCTACCGTCGCTTGCTTGAGCGCGCTGATCAGGGCCGGCTGCTGGTCGCGTGAGGCGGTACCGGTCGCGCCGGCAAGGAAGACGATGCGTTGCGACAGGGCTTTTTGTGTGCTGACCACATCGAGCAGCGCCTGGTTGTGTTGCTGGGCCGCCATCATCTGTTGCAGCAGGATGAAGGAGGCCACGACCATGGCGGCGATGATCAGCAGAGCCAGCCAGTAGCCCGATTTGATGAGGAGTATGAGCCTGCCTGAAACGGCGTGCACCGGCTGCTGCGACATTTTCTGAGTCGGCCCTCTCGCCAACGAATTCTTGTGCGACAACCTTTGGCTTCAAAGTGTTAACAGGTTAGGGCAGCAACAGGCCGACAGCGGCGACCGTGGCGGGAAATCCGCAAAGTGGTTATTGCAATCTTTCGCAGCACCTCCGCATTTGAACATCGCGGCCTCTGCCGTGCCATTGCCGCCACCGAAGCGGTCGCTTTTGCGATGGATTTTTCGTCCGCGCGGCGCGACAGTCCTCATCGATCTCAACAGGGCCTGATCATGACCGCAGCATTCCTCTCCCACATCGACAGCGAGCTTGAAGGGCTGAAATCGGCAGGTCTCTATAAATCCGAGCGGGTGATAACCTCGACCCAATCGGCCGAGATCGAGGTGGACGGCGAGAAGGTGCTAAATTTCTGCGCCAATAATTATCTCGGCCTCGCCGACAGCGCCGAACTGCGCGAGGCGGCCAAGCAGGCGCTCGATCGTTACGGCTATGGCATGGCGTCGGTGCGCTTCATCTGCGGCACACAGGAGGAACACAAGCAGCTCGAGGCGACCATTTCTGATTTCCTCGGCATGGAGGACACTATCCTCTATGGCTCCTGCTTCGACGCCAATGGCGGCCTGTTCGAGACGCTGCTCGGCGAAGAGGATGCGGTCATCTCCGATGCGCTGAACCACGCCTCGATCATCGACGGGGTACGGCTGTCGAAGGCAAAGCGCTTCCGCTATGCCAACAACGACATGGCCGATCTCGAAGCGCGGCTGAAAGAGGCGCGCGATTGTCGGTTCCGGCTGATCGCCACCGACGGCGTCTTCTCGATGGACGGCATCATCGCCAATCTTCGGGGCGTGTGCGATCTCGCCGAGAAATACGATGCGATGGTCATGGTCGACGACAGCCACGCGGTCGGCTTCGTCGGCAAGAACGGTCGCGGCTCGGCCGAGCATTGCGGCGTCGAGGGCAGGGTGGACATCATCACCGGTACGCTCGGCAAGGCGCTTGGCGGCGCTTCCGGGGGCTACACCTCTGGTAAGAGGCAGGTGGTCGACTGGCTGCGCCAGCGCTCGCGTCCTTACCTCTTCTCAAACACACTGATGCCGGCGATCGCGGGCGCCTCGATCCGGGTGTTCGAGCTGATTCGCAATGGCGATGCATTGCGTCAGCGCCTATATGCAAACGCAGCGCGGTTTCGCTCCGAGATGGGCAAGCTGGGCTTTACGCTGGCCGGCGCCGACCATCCGATCATCCCGGTGATGCTGGGCGACGCGACGCTGGCGCAGGAAATGGCCGCGCGCATGCTCAAGCGCGGCATCTATGTCATCGGCTTCTCCTTCCCGGTGGTGCCGAAGGGCCAGGCGCGCATCCGCACGCAGATGTCTGCCGCCCATTCCAGCGCCGACATTGACCGTGCGGTTGAGGCGTTCGCCGCAGTCGGTCGCGAACTCGGCGTGATTTCCTGAATGACCGGCAGTCGAAAAGCGATTCCGGATCAAGACCTTCAAGGGACTGCAGAATGTCGAACATGATGAAGGCGCTGGTGAAGGCCAAGGCCGAGCCGGGCATGTGGATGGAAGAGGTGCCGGTGCCGGAGATCGGCCCCAACGACGTGCTGATCAAGATCAGGAAGACCGCGATCTGCGGGACCGACGTCCACATCTACAATTGGGACCAGTGGGCGCAAAAGACCGTGCCGGTGCCGATGGTGACCGGGCATGAATTCGTTGGTACGGTCGCCGATTTCGGCGCGGCGGTGACCGAATACAAAGTCGGCCAGCGCGTTTCGGGCGAGGGTCACATCGTCTGCGGCCATTGCCGCAACTGCCGGGCGGGCAGGGGGCATCTTTGCCGCAACACGCTCGGCGTCGGCGTCAATCGCCCCGGCGCCTTCGGCGAATATCTGGCTATCCCGCAGCACAATGTCGTGCCGATCCCCGACGACGTGCCGGACGAGATCGCCGCGATCTTCGATCCCCTGGGCAATGCGGTTCACACCGCACTATCTTTCGACCTCGTCGGCGAGGACGTGCTGGTCACCGGCGCCGGGCCGATCGGCATCATGGGCGCATTGGTGGCGCAATGCGTCGGCGCGCGAAAAGTGGTCATCACCGACATCAACCCGGTGCGCCTGGCACTGGCAAAAAAGCTCGGCGTCCAGCATGTCGTTGACGCCTCGAAAGAAAAGCTGCGCGATATCATGCCGGCGCTCGGCATGACCGAGGGTTTTGACGTCGGTCTTGAAATGTCCGGTGCCGCACCGGCATTCCGCGACATGATCGATACCATGAACAATGGCGGCAAGATCGCCATTCTCGGCATCGCGCCGACCGGCTTCGAGATCGACTGGAACAAGGTCATCTTCAAGATGCTGCATCTGAAGGGCATCTACGGCCGCGAGATGTTCGAGACCTGGTACAAGATGATTGCGCTGGTGCAGGGTCCTCTCAATGTCAGCGGCCTGATCACCCACCGCATCGGCATCGACGACTATATTTTCGGCTTCGAAGCGATGAAGAGCGGCAATTCCGGCAAGGTGGTCATGGACTGGTGAAGGCCCGAAGGAACACGGTGCGAACTGAAAGCTGTTCCGCCAAGGTGCCTGTAATTCTGGCAGGAACCTAGCTTTTCCCCAATGCCGCCTCCAGTGCTGCCACTCCGCCGACAATGGCCACACGCTCGGCGGGGCTCAATCTTGCCAGCAATTCCCGTTCGAACTCCTTCGCCAGCGGCACCATCTCGCGATAGGCGGCAACGCCAGCCTTGGTCAGCGCCAGATGCTCGACACGGCGGTCTTTTTCGTCAGGCGTCCGGCTGAGCCAGCGGCGCCGTTCGAGCTCGGCGACCGCGCGCGAAATCTTGGTCTTGTGCATGGCCGATTGCTCGCCGAGCGCCGTCGCCGTCATGGTGCCGTGCTGTCCAAGCCCGGCCAGCGTGCGCCATTCGGGCCGGGTCAGTCCGTGACGGTCCTTGTATATCCTTGAGAATTCGCGGCTGACGGCATCGGCAAGCCGATAGAGCCGGTAAGGCAGGAAGGATTCCAGCTCAAGGATTTCCATGGTTGGCCCTGACTGGGGATGCTGGCGGCTCATGGCGAAATCACCGTTGATGGTTACATTTTCAATGGTTACAAATGAAACCGGTATGGTCAACCCGGAGCATCTTTGCGGATGCGCAAACGATGCTCCGAGACCATGAATTCGGGAGGGTTCCATGGCCTACTCCTACATGCCGGGTTTCGGCAATGACTTCGAAACCGAGACTTTGCCGGGCTCGCTGCCGCAAGGGCGAAACTCGCCGCAGCGGCCGGCCTACGGCCTCTATGCCGAGCAGCTTTCGGGCTCTCCTTTCACCGCGCCGCGCGGCACCAATGAGCGCTCCTGGCTTTATCGGATAAGGCCGAGCGTGAGGCACACCGGTCGCTTCAAAGCGGCGAATTATCCGCTTTGGAAAAGCGCGCCGAACGTCGGCGACCACCAGCTCGCACTCGGCCAGTATCGCTGGAGCCCGGTGCCGATGCCCAAGGAGCCGACCGATTTCATTGCCGGCATGCGCTCGATCACCACCGCCGGCGACGTGCTCGGCCAGACCGGCATGGCGGCACACGTCTACGTCGCCAACCGCTCGATGGTCGACGATCATTTCTTCAACGCCGACGGCGAGTTGCTGGTCGTGCCGCAGGTTGGAGCCTTGCGCTTCGTCACCGAGATGGGGGTCATCGAACTCAGGCCGGGCGAGATCGCCGTGCTGCCGCGTGGTCTGGTGTTCAAGGTCGAACTGGTGGATGCCGAAGTGCGCGGCTATGTCTGCGAGAATTACGGCGCCAAGCTGACGCTGCCGGATCGTGGCCCCATCGGCGCCAATTGCCTGGCCAATCCGCGCGATTTCAAGACGCCCTGTGCTTGGTTCGAGGACAAGGAGACACCGTGCCGGCTGATCGCGAAATGGTGTGGCCAGTTCCATGTCACCGAGATCGACCATTCGCCGCTGGATGTCGTGGCGTGGCACGGCAATTATTCGCCCTACAAATATGATCTTGCGACCTTCTCGCCGGTCGGCGCAATCCTGTTCGACCACCCCGATCCGTCGATCTTCACCGTGCTGACCGCGCCGAGCGGCGAGGAAGGCACCGCCAATATCGATTTCGTCATCTTCCCGCCGCGCTGGCTTGTGGCGGAAAACACTTTCCGGCCGCCCTGGTATCACCGCAACATCATGAGCGAGTTCATGGGCCTCATACATGGTCAGTACGATGCCAAGGAAGAGGGCTTCGTGCCCGGCGGCATCAGTCTGCACAACATGATGCTGGCTCACGGACCCGATGCGTCTGGCTTCGAAAAAGCCTCGCGCGCGGAGCTGAAACCGGTCAAGCTCGACAACACCATGGCCTTCATGTTCGAGACACGCTTTCCGCAGATGGTGACCCGCTATGGCGCCGAGCTCGAAACCCGGCAGGACAATTACATCGACTGCTGGGCCGGCCTGAAGAAGCGCTTCAACGGCACGCCCGAGGGCGACTGGTCTTGAGCGCCGTCGCGTGACGGATCGTCTGGTCCTTCTTGGCTCGAAGGGTGGTCCCGCGCTGCGGCCGGGCGGGCCGTGGCCGAGTTCGTCACTGCTGGAGATTGGCGGCCGCACCCTTGTCGTCGATTGCGGGCTGGGCGTAACGCGCGGGCTGACCGATGCCGGCATCAGCCTGAAGGCGCTCGACCTGATCTTCATCACGCATTTGCATTCCGACCATGTGCTCGAACTCGGACCATTGATCCACACCGCGTGGACGGCCGGCCTGGCAACAAAGGCCACCGTATTCGGCCCGCCCGGCACCGCCTATTATTGGCAACGCTTTTGCCAGGCGATGGAGTTCGACATCGAGATCCGCATCGCCGATGAAGGGCGGCCGGATCTCCGCGACCTGGTCTCGATCGTCGAGTTTGGTGAAGGCCAGGTGGCGGAAGAGCGCGGCCTCAAAATATCGGCCTTGCGCGTCGACCACCCGCCGGTGACGGACTGCTTTGCGCTGCGCTTCGACCATGCGGGGCAAAGCATCGTCTTCTCGTCGGATACGGCGTTCTTTCCGCCATTGGCGGATTTCGCCCAAGGCGCCGACGTCCTGGTCCACGAGGCCATGCTGGAAGAGGGTATCGAGCGGCTGGTCGCGAAGACCGGCAACGGCGCAAGGCTGAGGGAACACCTGCTTGCCAGCCATAGCTTTGCCGAGGAAGCGGGCCGCATCGCCAGTGATGCAGGCGTCAAAAGACTGGTCCTCAACCATCTCATTCCCGCCGACGATCCCGAGATCGGCGAGGCCGACTGGATTGCCGCCGTCAGGAAAACATGGGCCGGCGACTTGACGATCGCACGCGACGGCCTTGTTGTGGAGCTGGAGCATGATCCCGAAAAGTGGAAACCGGTTTTCGGAAGAGATCATGCGTAGAACAAAAAATCAAAGCAGCACCAAAGCTGCGCCAGGAGAGGAAACCGCATGAAGCTTGCCACATTGAAGGATGGGACGCGCGACGGAAAGCTTGTCGTCGTCTCGCGCGACCTGACACGGTTCACCGATGCTTCGTTTCTGGTGCAGACGCTGCAGGCCGCGCTTGACGACTGGCTTCGGATCGCGCCGCATCTCGCTGCCATGGCTGAATCGCTAGAGAATAATGCGGTGCCGTCGGCTCGCTTTCACGAGCACGACGCCCATTCGCCGCTGCCGCGCGCCTACCAATGGGCCGATGGCTCGGCCTATGTGAACCATGTCGAACTGGTGCGGAAAGCGCGCGGCGCCGAGATGCCGGCAAGCTTCTGGACCGATCCGCTGATCTACCAGGGCGGCTCGGACGCTTTCCTCGCACCGCGGGACCCAATCCGCATGACCGACGAGACCCTTGGCATCGACATGGAAGGAGAGGTCGCGGTCATAGTTGACGATGTGCCGATGGGCGCAAGCCTCGAAGAGGCGCGGGCAGCGATCCGCTTGGTCATGCTGGTCAACGATGTGACGCTGCGCGGCCTGACCGGACCCGAGCTTGCCAAGGGGTTCGGCTTCTACCAGTCGAAACCGTCATCGGCCTTTTCGCCGGTAGCGGTGACGCCGGAAGAGCTGGGCGATGCCTGGGACGGCGGCAAGGTCAGCCTGCCGCTGCTGGTCGATCTCAACAGCAAGCCGTTCGGCCGGGCGAACGCCGGCATCGACATGACCTTCGACTTTCCGGCGCTGATTGTTCACGCCGCAAAAACGCGACCGTTGGCCGCCGGCACCATCGTCGGTTCGGGCACCGTCTCCAACAAGCTCGACGGCGGGCCGGGCAAGCCTGTCTCGGCAGGCGGCGCCGGCTATTCCTGTATCGCCGAGTTGCGGATGATCGAGACTATTGAGGCCGGCGGACCGAAAACGCCCTTCCTGCGCTTTGGCGATACCGTGCGCATCGAGATGAAGGACAGAGGCGGGCATTCGATCTTCGGCGCCATCGAGCAGAAGGTCGAGAAATACGACGGGGCAAGAGAATGACGGGCGAGACGTTCTACCTGCTGTGCGGTGTCTGGGCCCTTGTCATGCTGGCGATCTTCATCCTGGCGGTCCGCCTGAGCTACCGCATCGAGGCGCGCTCGCCCGGCCTGACCAACCGCAGCGGCTTTCCGCGCAAGGCGATGATGTTCCATACCGTCACCAACACCAACGTCGCACGGGACCAGGAAACGCAAGCCATGCGGCGGCACATGATCCGGCTTCTGCTGATCGTCATCGCCGGATTCGTGCTCATGTGGGCGGGCCTGTCTTTGGTCCGGTCAGCGGCGTGAAGTCATGGACCTGCTGAACCATTTCCGCCGCATGGCAGCTAACAATCTGTGGTCCAACGACCGGCTCTATCGTGCCGTGCTGCAGCTTGAGCCCGGCGAATTCGAAGCTGAAAGGATAAGCTTCTTCCCATCGATCAAGGCAACGCTGAACCACATTCTCGCGGTCGATCACCTCTATCTCGATTTTCTCGAAGAGAGCGGCGTCGGCGCCGCCGCCCATGACGATTTTGTGCCGTTCAATGATGCCAAGGCGCTTTTTGTTGAACAGGCGGAGGCCGATCGGCGGCTGATCGCCTTTTGCGACCGCCTGTCGGCGGACGATCTCGGGCGCCGCGTTCTCACCGACCGGCGCGAGGACGGCATGCTACCGGAGCGGATCGGCGATTTGCTCGCCCATCTCTTCATCCACGACATCCATCATCGCGGCCAGGTGCACGCGATGCTGTCCGGCACCTCGGTGAAACCGCCGCAACTCGACGAGTTCTTCCTCGATTACGATGTGAAACTCAGGAAAGCGGAGGTTGAGCGGCTGGGCTTGCGAGACCAACTGCTTGGATAATCATGCCAAAGCCACATCGTAACGGGCGAAATGCGGGTCGGATGTCAGGATGGTGAGGTTCTCCACTTGCGCCTGCGCAATCAGAAGCCTGTCGAACGGATCACCATGGTGGTGGGGTAGGCCGCCGACGGCGTTCGCGTGCTGGAAGGTTACGGCGAGCGGCTGAAATTGCATCCTTGGAAGCAGCGTTGGCAGATCGTCCGGCGCATTAAGTTTTCTGATCGAACGTTTGATGGCAATTTCCCAGATGCTTGCCGCGCTCGCGAACACCACCGCTTCCGAAGCCAGAATAACGCGGTGGTGCTCGCTGAGACGTCGATCGTCCGAAATCGACCAGAGGATGATGTGTGTGTCGGCGAGAAACGGGCCGACCGTCATTTCACGTACTCATCCCACTCGGGACCGAGTTCATCAAAATCGTCCGCAATCCAGATCTTGCCCTTCAATGCGCCGATACGCGGCAGGGGTTCGGCCACTGCCGGAGCTACGATACGCGCCGCCACCTTGCCGTGGCGTGTGAGCACGATCTCCTCGCCGGCTTCCGCGCGGCTGACGAGTTCCGACAATTTGGCCTTGGCTTCGGCAATAGAAACATTCATGACTCGATCCTTATGACCATAATTTAGGTCATAATTGATCAAACCACAAGACACCTCGGCCGAGCTGGCTACGCTGCCTTGCCGTCCACCCTCAGCACGCCGCGCTTGATCTGGTCCTGCTCGATCGATTCGAACAAAGCGCGGAAATTGCCCTCGCCAAAGCCTTCGTCGCCCTTTCTCTGGATGAATTCGAAGAAGATCGGCCCGATGACGGTTTTCGAAAAAATCTGCAGCAGGATCTTGGTCGTGCCGCCGTCGACCACGCCTTCGCCGTCGATCAGGATGCCGTGCTTCTTCATACGCTCGATCGGCTCATCGTGGCCGTTCACGCGAGCATGGGACATGTCGTAATAGGTCTCCGGCGGACCCGGCATGAACTTCAGGCCGTTTTCGGCCAGCCGGTCGGTGGCGTCGTAAATGTTGTCGGTACCGACGGCGATGTGCTGGATGCCCTCGCCATTATACTTTTTCAGATATTCGGCGATCTGGCTGGTCTCGTCCTTGGACTCGTTGAGCGGGATGCGGATCTTGCCGCACGGCGAGGTGATGGCGCGGCTGACCAGGCCGGTGATCTTGCCGTCGATGTCGAAGAAATGGATCTGCTTAAAGCCGAACAGGTCGCGGTAGAAATCCCACCATTTGTCCATCTGGCCGCGATAGACATTGTGGGTGAGGTGGTCGAGATAGTAGAAGCCGACGCCTTCCGGCCTGGGGTTGCGCTCGCCCAGCCAGTCGAACTCGGCGTCGTAAGCCGACCCCTTCTCGCCGTAGGCTTCGATGAAATAGAGCAGCGATCCGCCGATCCCGACGATCGCCGGCACATCGAGCGTCTTGTCGTTGCCTTCATAGGGCGTCGCGCCCCTGGCTACCGCATGGTCGAAGGCATGCCTGGCATCGACCACCCGCCACGCCATTGAGGCGGCGCAAGGGCCGTGCTTGTCGACGAATTTCATGGCATGCGAGCCGGGTTCGGCATTGACGACATAATTGATGTCGCCTTGCCGCCAGACGGTAATGTTCTTGCTGCGGTGCCTGGCGACCGGCACATAGCCCATACGGGTGAACAGTTCGGCGAGCTTTTCTGGCTCGGCATGCGCGAATTCGACGAATTCGAAGCCGTCGGTGCCGGCGGGATTGGTTTTGCTGATCTTGGCGGGCGGTGCGTCGTGCGGGAAGGGACCCATGGCATTGCTCCGAAATCTGGCCTGAAATCTGGCCTTGGCCGCGTCGGCCATATCTGAGCGCAATCATAGCGCGGAGCGAGTGCAAATTGCTTGCATTCAAACGCTTAAAATGGTCTGATTATGCGCGAGTTGTGCACTGCGGAGCCGAAATTCATGGATGAGGCGCGCATCGACCAGTTTGACCGCAAGATAATGGCTCTGCTGCAGGGCGATGCACGCCTGACCAACAACGACCTCTCGGAACGGGTGAACCTGTCCGCTTCGCAATGCTCGCGCCGTCGCCAGCGGCTGGAGGAGGACGGCTATATCAAAGGCTACCGGGCGGTGCTCGACCGCGACAAGCTCGGCTTTTCCCTTGTCAACGTCATCTCGGTGACGCTTGCCACTCACAACCGCGACAATGCGCGGCGTTTCGGCGAATTGGTGGCGCGGCTGCCGCAAGTGCAGGAAGCGCACGCGCTGACGGGCGAGATGGACTATATATTGAAAGTGGTGACGCCCGACCTGAAGTCGCTGTCGGAATTCGTCAACAGCGTGCTGCTGCCGCACGAATCCGTGCAGCACGTGAAGACGGCGATCGTGCTGGAGACGCTGAAGGAAACCGGCGCGCTACCGATCTGAGGGCGAATGTCACCCCTTCGACTGCTGGATCAGCCCATAAAGATTGGTGCAGCGGGCGCCGGAACGGCAGTAAGCGAAGACCGGGCCTTCAAGTTCCTCAAGCGCCTCGGCCTGGTCCTCGACATTCTCGGCCGTGATCTGGCCGCTGATGACGGGGATGTAGCGGAAGGCGAGCCCGGCGCCCTCGACCGCCGCCTTGACGGTGTCGGCCGATGGCTGGCCGGGCTGCTCATCGTCCGGCCGGTTGCAGATCACGCTTCTGAAGCCGGCGGCCTTGATGGTCGCGACGTCCTCGGGCTGGATCTGGCCCGAGACCGAATAGTCCTCGCTGATCTGTCGGTATTCCATGGCGGTGTCCTCGCAATCTGGTTAGCGGCAGTCTTGCCACTCCCTGACCCGGTCGGCAATCCGCGCGAAAAGAAATCCATCCGCGCAGATAGAGATTTCGATGCCGGAAATCCAGCCGGACAGCGCCGCGTGTGCTTGGATGCGCCATACGCCAGCCCGGCTGGATGTACGAGGTCGATCGCTCAGCTGCCGAGGATCGCGCCTTTGATCTGGGCGATGTTGTTGCGCATCAGGTCGATATAGGTCGCGGCCGGGCCGTCGGGCTGCGACAGCGCATCGGAATAGAGCGTGCCGCCCACCTTGATGCCGGTCTCGCTGGCGATCTGCTCGATCAGCCGCGGATTGGTGATGTTCTCGACGAAGATCGCCGCCGCCTTGTCCTGCTTCACCTGGCTGACCAGCTTGGCCACGTCGGCGGCGGAAGGCTCCGACTCGGTCGACACGCCTTCCGGGGCCAGGAAGGTCAAGCCATAGGCCTTCTCGAAATAGCCGAAGGCATCATGCGAGGTGATGACGACGCGCTTCTCTTGCGGGATCGACTGGATCGCCGCCTGCACTTCGCCCTCGAGCGCATCGAGCTTTTGCGTATAGGCGGCTGCATTGGCCTTGTAGCTGTCGCAACCCGCAGCGTCGGCCGTGCAAAAGGCGTCGGCGATGTTCTTCACATAGATCTTGGCGTTGGCGATCGACTGGAAGGCGTGCGGATCGGTGACCGTCTTGCCGCCATCGGTTTCCGCGCCTTCGGCGGCGTCGGCCTCGGCGAATTCGGGTTTGAAATTGATGGGCGTGACCCCCTTGGTCAGCACGGCAATCGAAGCCTTGGTAGCGCTGGCGTCGACCAGGCGCTGCAGAAAACCTTCGAAATGCAGGCCGTTGACCAGCACGATGTCGGCCTTGGCCATGGCCACCGCATCGGCAGGGCTCGGCTCGTAGACGTGGGCGTCGCCGTCCGGCCCGACGATGGTGGTCAGATCGATGCGGTCGCCGCCGACATTCTTGGCGAAATCGGCGATGATGGTGAAGCTGGCGACCACTTTCAACGGCTCAGCAAAGGCCGACGAAGCGCCAAGGGCGGTTAATGTTATAACGCTCACGGCCAACGCGGTGCGGATCGATTTCAGCATGGACAGTTTCTCCTTGTTGGGATCAGGCAGTTCTGTGGCGGTGATGGACGATGCGGGCGCGCAGGATGCCGCGCGTGCCGAACAGGATCGAGGCGAAATAGACGACGCCGGCGGACAGGATGATGGCCGGGCCGGAGGGCAGTGACGCATGGTAGGACAACAGCAGCCCGGCAATGCAGGAGGCAAAGCCGATCACTGTGGCCAACACGCACATCGGCTCGACGCGCGACGTCCAGAAGCGGGCCGCCGCCGCCGGCAGCATCATCAGCCCGACCGACAGCAAGGTGCCGAGCGCCTGGAAACCACCCACGAGATTGAGCACGACGAGGCCGAGAAAGATGAAATGCACCGGGCTGCCCATCCGGCTGACCGAGCGCAGGAACAAAGGGTCGAGGCATTCGGCGACCAGCGCCCGCCAGAAGATGGCGAGGCTGGCCAGCGTCACCACGACGATGCCGCCGATCAGCGTCAGCGCCTCGTTGTTGAGCGCCAATACGGTGCCGAACAGCACATGCATGAGATCGACGCTGGAACCGCGGATCGACACCATAAGCACGCCGATGGCCAGCGAAATCAGATAGAAGGCCGCCATCGAGGCATCCTCGCGCTGGATGGTGAAGCGCGAGACGGCGCCGGCGCCGAGCGCCACGATGATGCCGGCGATCAGTCCGCCGATAGTCATCGGCAGGATTTCCAGGCCATAGAACAGGAAGCCTGCGGCAGCACCCGGCAGGATGGCATGCGCCATGGCGTCGCCGGACAGGCTCATGCGCCGCAGCATCAGGAAAACGCCGACCGGGCAGGCGCCGAGCGACAGCATCATCGAACCGGCGAGCGCCCGCTGCATGAAGGCGTAGTCGGCGAACGGAGCGACGAACAGACCGTAGAGCACGTCCATCACGCCGCCGTCGGCCCGGGGCCGTGATGATGGTCATGGTCATGGCCGTGTTCGTGGCCACTGTGCTGGTGATCATGCTCGCTGGGCTCACACCATGGCGCGTTATCCTCCCAGGCCTCGTGGAAGCGACGCGCACGCAACAAATTCTCCGGCCGCAGCGTCTCCCTGGTCTCTCCCCAAGCGATCGGCTGGCGCGCCAGCAGCAGTGTTTCGGGGAAATTCTGCCGCACCAGATCGAGATCGTGGACCACAACCATGATCGTGCGCTCCTCGCCGTGCCAGCGCTTGATCAGCGCGATCAGGTCACCGACCGTCTTGGCATCGACGGCGTTGAACGGCTCGTCGAGCAGGATGAGCTCGGCATCCTGCAACAGCACGCGGGCAAACAGCGTGCGCTGCAGCTGGCCGCCCGACAACGTGTCGATCGGGCGCTTCTCGAAACCGCCGAGGCCGACGGCCATCAGCGCCTCGCTGACCGAGTCGCGATCTTCCCTTGTATAACGGCCGAGCATGCCGCGCCGCGGCCATAGGCCAAGTGAAACCAGGTCGACGACACGGGCCGGAAAGGAACGGTCGAGCTCCGATTGCTGCGGCAGATAGGCGGCGCGCACGCCGGGCGCCCGGATCACCGCACCGGCCATCGGCTTCAGGACGCCGACAATGCCCTTCATCAGCGTCGACTTGCCGGAGCCGTTGGCGCCGACGACCGCCGTCAACGACCCCTTGCGGATCGTACCATCGAGGTGGTGGATCGCTGGGTGGCTGTTGTAGCCCAGCGTCAGGTCGCGGAAGGTCAGGCAGGTTTGGCTCATGTGACGATCCATGGGGCGACGATCGGTGGTGCAGGGGCGGATTCGATATGTGATGTTATTACATTAGTCAACAAGCCAATCGGGCGGAATTGCGGCCGGGCCGTCATGTTGTGTGCATTGGCTTGGCTCAAGAAGTTCCGCTCGAGCGGCCTTGCTCCCGGCGAACCCGGCCCCTAAACAGGCGCAGCTGACAAGAGGAGAAGGAATATCCAATGAGCATTCGTCGCATCGATGTAGGCCCACGCATGAGCCAGATCGTCATCCACGGCAACACCGTCTATCTGGCCGGTCAGGTCGGCAAGCCGGGCGGAAACGTCGGTGCCCAGACCAGGGACATTCTGGCGGCGATCGACGAATTGCTGGCCAAGGCCGGCACCGACAAAACCAAGATCCTGCAGGCGATCATCTGGCTGGCCGACATGAGCACCTTTGCCGAGATGAACGCGGAATGGGACAAATGGGTGCCGCAGGGCAACACGCCGGCCCGCGCCACGGGCGAAGCGAAACTTGCCGGACCGGAATATCTGGTCGAGATCATTGTTACCGCGGCGATTTGAGAATGCGGCTCTAACCCTCCCCCTCGAGGGGAGGGTCGGCGAGTAGTCGAAGCGAAGCGGAGACTGCGAGACGGGGTGGGGTCGGCGAGGTTGCTCCGGCACCCCCCCCCCCGACAAAAAAAACCCGCCCCACCAAATGTACACACCCCCCCCCACCAAAGGTGGGGGCTATATGCTAGACAAAACCCAAT